>CACWOA010000191.1 GCA_902762395.1 uncultured Ruminococcus sp. | reverse complement strand
GAGTCGGCACATGCCGTTGCCTACGCGCGCAAGCTGGCTCCCACGATGGAGAAGGACAACATCATCGTTATCACGGTTTCGGGACGCGGCGACAAGGACTGCGCCGCCATTGCCCGTTACAGAGGGGAGGATCTTCATGAGTAATATTGCAAAGGCTTTTGCGGGCGGGAAGGCGTTTATTCCCTTTATCACCTGCGGCGACCCTGATCTGGCTACCACTGCCGCCGTCGTTCGTGCCGCCGCTGAAAACGGCGCGGATCTGATCGAACTGGGCATTCCCTTTTCCGACCCGACTGCCGAGGGTCCTGTCATTCAGGGGGCGAACCTCCGCGCGTTAAACGGCGGTGTGACCACCGACAGGATTTTTGACTTCGTGCGGGAATTGCGCCGGGACGTGACTGTCCCGATGGTTTTTATGACCTATGCCAATGTGGTATTTTCCTATGGGGCGGAAGCGTTCATCGCCACTTGTCAGGAGATCGGCATGGACGGACTGATTCTGCCCGACCTGCCTTTTGAGGAGAAGGAAGAATTTCTGCCGCTTTGCCGTCAATACGGCGTTGACCTGATTTCCCTGATTGCCCCGACCTCGGAAAACCGCATTGCCATGATTGCGCGGGAGGCGGAAGGGTTCCTTTACATCGTGTCCAGCCTTGGCGTGACGGGCATGAGAAGTGAGATCAAGACCGACCTCGCCGCCATCGTCAAGGTGGTCAGAGAGAATACCGACATTCCCTGCGCTATCGGGTTCGGCATTTCCACCCCTGAACAGGCGCAAAAAATGGCAGCCCTTTCGGACGGCGCGATTGTCGGCTCGGCGATTATCAAGCTTCTCGAAAAATACGGCAAGGATGCGCCCGCTTATGTGGGGGAATATGTCAAGCGCATGAAAGACGCGCTGCGATAAACCGTATCATACCATATGAAAAAAACAAGCGGTTCGATGAATTGTCGGACGGCTTGTTTTTTTACGAAATAATATTGATTATCGGTTGAAAAGAAAATAATAATGTGCTATAATATTGTTTAACTGTATTCTGAAATGTGTCTTCACAATGCGGTGTATCGTATCAATTGAAAGGACAGTGTTATTGATTCATGACAAAGAAAGTATCACGCGTCACAATTACGGTTCTTCTCGCGATGGCATTGGTTATATGCAGCGGGTGTGAACTCAGCACAAAAATTTTAATTCCTGTTGATCCTCCGGAGATCGTTTTGGAACAGTTTTTTTCCGCGTTAAAAGAGAACCGGTATGAAGCTTGTGATTCTTTTTTGGCTGACAACGCTACGTTTGTCGTCACCGATTCTACGGATTATGATTTTTTAGGGACGTTGGTAGACGAAACCGTTCGTCACGTCAGTTATGAAGTGACGGAAGAACCCCGTTATCAGAATTTAAAAGCCACGCAGACCGTTCGCATCATGTCTCTGTCCGGTGACGATATGACCGGGTGGTTGAAGGAACATATCACACAGGTGGAATATGACTACATGGAAAAAAGCGGGAAAAACAGTATTGATCCCCAAAACAAGGAGGATGTCAGCAATATCCTGTCCGCCGCTATTGAGGCGTATTCAGAGAACGGACAAACCATAACCAATACAGTCACGGTGCACTATGTGTTTTCAGGGAACGCGTGGAAAATTCAAGTTGATTCTGACTTTGTAACCGCAGTGTTCGGAGGTGTTGTTGATGCGTAACAGAAAAAGAAATAAATCTACCGTCGCCATGTTTTTAATGATGAGTCTGCTGATGTCGATAAGCCTTCCGTTTTTTTTGCAGTCGCCGCAGTCTACTGTTCAGTTGGTGGAGATGAAGCAGGAGCCGGCTTCTTCCTATATGAACAATCATGCACGCACGATTCTTTCGGAAGTGACCGGCATTGAAAGCGCCAGGATTCTGCCGTTTGACTTCTCGGTGCCGGAGCAGGCGCCCAACCCGGAAAATTTTACGCACGAGGACGGTAAGGTTTACTATTCCGACGGTACGATAGAAGTGGTCTGCTGGAAGGAACATGAAGTTTTCGATGCGCGGTCTTATTCGGATGTGTGCCTCGCGGATGTCAAAATCAGGCACGCGTCGCAGTTCCGCAGACAATGGGCCAACGGCGATTACAATTCCAAAGGATACCAGTTCCCCTCCAATATCTTCTCGGCAACAAACGGCGTGGTGGGTATGTCCGCCGATTTCTACAAACACAGAAAGTACGGCGTCATCGTTCAGTACGGCAACCTGATTTGTGACAAGCGGGGTCGCTGTCCGCTCGATGTGCTGGTCATTGATTACAACGGAAACTTTCACATATGGAATGATTCGGAACTGAGCGAACATATTGCCAAAAACGGCGCGGACGATATTATGCTTTCCTTCACCTTTGGTCCTGCCATTGTGCAGAACGGTCAGGTGGTTGACTATACTCATTACAGACATCAGGCATTGGGGGAGCTTTTCTTCCCACAGTCGCGGGCTGCCATCGGTCAACTGGGCGAACTGCATTATCTTCTCTGCGTGACGACAGACCCCGGCGCGTCGGTTATCCGATTCGCGAAGTATATGCAGGAAAAGGGCTGCGAAACGGTCTATAACCTCGACGGCGGACAGAGCGGCACGCTGCTTGTGGAAGGAAAAACCTATAACCGGATTGCATATTCCGGCATAGAAAGACCGATGAGCGATATCATTTATTTTGCGTCGGCGGAATAAAAAACGCTCGCATTATTATGACAAAGAGGTGTCACTGTGAATCATCAATTAGCTATTATAGGGCAGAATTTTGTTGTCAGCTGGTTTGCGGTTTTTTCGTTTATCGGCTGTCTCGCGGGTTTTCTGACGGCATGCATTCTCAGAAAAACGCAAAAACGGTATGTTTCTGATGTGTTCATTGTCATGACGTTTGCCGTTCCGTTCGGACTGTTATTCGGCAGGGTTTTCTACTGCCTTTTTGCCGCAAGCGAATACGGCTCGATCCGGCAGATGTTTCGGCTGTCTGTCGGCGGCTACGGTCTTTTCGGGGCGATGCTCGGCGTATTTCTTGCCGCTGTCCTGGCCAAAAAGGTATACGGCGTAGAGGGATGGGGAGAACTGCTCGACTGTCTGGCTATCGGCGGGGCGCTGGCGATTACCGTGGGGCGGTTTGCCTCTTATTTTGCCGGTGTGGAATTAGGATATGAAGTGCCTTTTAAGGTGTTGACCATTTACACCCCGGAGGAAAATATTCATGTACTCGCTGTGTATATGCTCGACGGCATTTACGAAGCGGCGGTTTTGCTGGTTTGTCTGATTTTTTATATTACTATCCGGCAAAAAAAGGACGGCAAAAGCAGAGAAGGCGTCGGTGGTCTGACGGCTATGCTGATGCTTGCGCTTCACGGCACCAATGCGGTGATAATGGAGAGTATGCGATCCGATGCGCTCAAGTTCGGCGCAAATGATTTTATCAAGGTTTCTCAGATTCTCCTCTATTACAGAAAGAACTCTGGCAGTCTCATATTCAACTCCGGAGTTCTCTGTGATAGTGTATTTAGGCCTGTCCGCATTGGCATAGATCACTACGCCAATGCTTAAGGCTATGAATACAAGGACTGATACAGCTTTTATTATCAGCTCTTTTTTCATATTATTTTTTTCCAAATAAATGTCTTAATTTTGATAACAATCCCGCAAGTTTTCCACCTGATGCAGCGGCTGCACCTGCTGCGGCCGAAGCTCCTGCTGCAGCTCCCGCAGAAACGCCTGCTGCAATATGGCTTATCACAAAGATAACCAGCGCCACAACACCAACCGCACCGGCTCCTATTGCCACAAACTTTTTAGGTATGTTGGGCAGCTCGGGTAGCTTAAACTCTTTTTTCTTGCCGTTATCTTCCTGCTTATCATGCTCTGCACCGTTGTCGGTCTGAGATTCTGCAGTCTGTGCAGAATCCTTGTTATCCTCATTTTCGGTGCTGCTGTTGTCTGCATCTGTAGACTTTGCCTCTGTGCTGTTATCCGAAGAATCCTTCTTGTTTGAATCTGCAGCTTTATTATCGGATTGCTTCTTTTTAGCTCCGAGTACAGAATTGTCTTTCTTCGTATTGTCTGATTTCTTTTTGCCGTTTACGGACTCTGACTTTTTGTTATCTGTCTTTTTGTTATCCGTATTCTTATTTTCTTTTACTGAGTCAGACTTCTTGTTATCGTCCTTCTTATTGTCGCTTCCTTTGTTGTCTTTCACCGCTTCCGACTTTTTGTTATCGGATCTCTTGT
>CACWOA010000190.1 GCA_902762395.1 uncultured Ruminococcus sp. | reverse complement strand
GTGCTATCATACAATCGTAAAAGGAACGGCTTTGGCTGTTCCGCGTTAGGTTTTTGTTATTTGATAAATAACCGCCCTATTGCGAGCCAGGGCGGTTATTTCCTTATCTCTCGGATTAAATCTTTCACCGCCGCAATCAGAATGACCACAGCTAATATGTAGCAAGTTTCAATCATAGAGCATACACCCCCTTTCTCCAAAGGGAATGCCGGAACAACCGCCGCCGTTCCTTTTACTTACTTGTATATTACCATATTTTTCACGCCAATGCAAGACCCATTTTCCAGCCGCCCCGCACCGCCATGCAGGGCGGCTTTTTTGTCTGCCATAAAACCATTGAAAAAAACGGCGGCATATGGTACAATAAAACCGTTCATTAATCCACACAAAGGAGCCGATCACATGGTAGATCATGAAAGAATCGTCAACGCCGTCAAGGAAATCTTAGAGGCCGTGGGCGAAGATACACAGCGCGAGGGCCTGCTCGAAACCCCCGAACGCGTTGCCAGAATGTACGAAGAGGTTTTCAGCGGGCTGCACGACGACCCCGAACGCCATCTGAAAATTTTCAATGAGGACGACAAAAACGGCGAGGTGGTCATCGTGCGCGACATTCCGCTGTACTCCATGTGCGAACATCACCTGCTTCCCTTCATCGGGAAGTGCCACATCGCCTATATTCCCAAGGACGGCAAGATCATCGGGCTGTCCAAATTCGCCCGCATCGTGGATTGCTTTGCGCGCCGTCCGCAGGTGCAGGAACGTCTGACATCCCAGATCGCGGATTTTCTCTATCAGCATCTTGACCCCATGGGCGTGGCGGTGGTCATCGAGGCGGAGCATCTCTGCATGACCATGCGCGGCGCGAGAGCCGCCGGCAGCAGCACCCAGACCAGCGCCCTGCGCGGCATCGTCCGCAGCGACGCCAGAACGCGCAACGAGGTCATGACCCTGCTCACGGGAGGCAAACGATGATCGCCCCCAGACCGATTGTGGAATGGCACATCGGCGGCGGCAAGGTGCTCACGCTCGACCGCACCTACATCATGGGGATTCTCAACGTCACCCCCGACTCTTTCTCAGACGGGGGAAAGTACGCCCATGTGGACGCCGCCGTTGCACGCACTTATGAAATGGCAGCACAGGGCGCGGACATCATCGACATCGGCGGGCAGTCCACCCGTCCGGGACATACCCCCATCTCTCCCGACGAAGAATGGCAACGCATTCAGCCCGTGCTTTCCGAGCTGACGGGGAGCCGCGACTTCCATGCGGTGCTGTCGGTGGACACCTATTTTCCGGAAGTGGCAGGCAAAGCCGCCGCGATGGGCGTTCAGATTCTCAATGACGTGAGCGGGTTCCGCAATTATTCCATGCGCTGCGTCGCCGCGCAGTTTCAGACCGGCTGCGTGGTCATGCACAGTTCCCAGCTCAAAGAGGACGCGGATGTCTGTCAGGCACTGCGCCGCTTTTACCTCGTCATGTCCAACGTCTGCGTCGCGGACGGGATTCCCGCGCGGAATCTCTGCTTCGACCCCGGCGTGGGCTTCGGCAAAAGCTATGAGCAAAACCTGCAAATCGCCGCTTCGTTCGAGCAGCAGTGCATGGAGGGCTACCCCATGCTCGCCGCCGCTTCCCGCAAGCGCGTGATCGGCATGTCCTGCGGCAATCCGCCCGCGGAGCAGCGCGTCAGCGGCACCGTCGCCTATCACACTGCCTGCCTCCTCGGCGGCGCGCACATCCTCCGCGTGCATGACGTTCCCGAAGCCGTACAGGCGGCGCAGGTAGCGGACGCCATTGTGCGCTCGCATTCGCTCGCTAAGATAATAAAGAATAGAGAATAAAGAATAGATAATAGATAAGGAAGCGCTTCGCGCTTGGAATATAAATTTACCATCACTATCCGAAGGAGACTATCCATGAGAGATATCAACCACCTTTACGACCACACCGACCAGAAGGAAATCGACATCTGCCATTCCGCCATCCTGCCCCTTGCCTCGTATTACGGCGAAACGCTGTCGGCGTATTTTCTGGATATGGAACGACGCGGCACCGACAGCCGCGTGATCGACGTACAGGACATATCGCTGGCGGCGGCGGAACTTCTCGTCGCGGCAGGTATCGAGCCGGACGACGCGAATATCAGCTACATCGTGCGAGGCACCGTGCAGATGACCGCCAAAAAACAGAAGCGCGATTTTGAAACCCAGTCCTTTATCGGCGGCGACGGCAGATACCAGCTTCGCCTGACCAGGCGCAAAGAATAAAGAAGCCTAACCATTCCATTCTTTCAGGAGCATGGCATCATGAAACAATTCATTCAGCGCCTCCACTTGGAGCAACTTCCCTTAAAACTACGGCATTTTCTTTTAGGGAAATCCTTCACCTCCGCACACGGCGGCATTCAGATTTTCACCATACTGAGCTGGCTGCTTTTCCTGACCAGGACAGACGCCTATTATATCGTCTATTTTTTGATCGGTGTTGGCGGACTCTTCTGCCGCCGGGTCGTCACCACTTCCGTCAGCGACCGGCAAATGATTTTCTTTCGCTCCGAAAGGCGCACTGTCCGCATTGCCTCTTTGTTTTCCATTGCCGTGATGTGTGCCAATTACCCGTTATTTGAAAATCATCTGACGGCAGAAACTACCGATTCTCTTTTCATCAGATGGTTTGACACACTGGAAGCCACCGTGCGTCTGGTCGTCATCTTTCTCGGCGGACTGTACACCCTGTACTTCATTCTGAGATGGCTGACGCGGAAAGCCGTACCCTTTGTCTGGTCTTCCCGGAATTACGATTCCAAACCCACGACGCTTTTCCTTGTCACCTTTGCCCTTTTCGCGGCGGTTGACGCTTCGATTTTGTTTTTGTGCTTTTATCCGGGCATATTGACGCCCGACAGCATGGAACAAATCGAGCAGATCATGTCCGGTCACTACTCCAACCATCATCCGTTTTATCATACCCAGCTCATTGGTTTGTGTATGGAAACCGGGAAACTGTTTTTCAAAAATATCAACCAGCAGGTCGCGGTTTACAGTCTTTTTTCGATTCTGTTGACGTCATTTGCCTTTGCCTACACCACCACCACGCTGTACCGGTTACACATCAGCATGAAGATCGTCACAGGCGTCATGCTCGCCTACCTCCTTCTTCCCTATCATATTTTTCACAGCTTTACCATGTGGAAAGATATTCCGTTCAGCGCTTTTGTATTGATTTTCACCGTTTCTGTCTTTCGCTTGATTGAAAACGTGGGAAGCAGCCGACATCTGACTGTCGGTCTGATATTGCTGAGTACCTTTGGCATATGTCTTTTCAGAAGCAACGGGTTGTTTGCCTTTGTCATCACCTTTCTCGTCTTTGCCTGCTTCTACGGGAAACAGCATCCCAAAATCTGCCTCACACTGGTCGGCATCCTTCTTCTTTCGTGGGTTCTCAAGCATCCTGTGCTGCACGTCCTCCACATCTCCCAGCCGGATACCATTGAATCCCTGTCCGTTCCCGCGCAGCAGATAGCGCGGGTGGTAGCGCAATGTGACGATCTCACCGAAAACCAAAAGAACCTGATCGCCAAAGTCGCTGACATAGAAAAGATTCCCCGGGATTATAAAGCGTACATTTCCGACCCCATCAAAGAAAACGTAAGAACGAAGGGAAATCAGGCATATCTTACGGCACACAAATGGGAATATATCCGACTGTATGTGACATTGGGACTGTCCCATCCCAAACAATACTTTGAAGCATGGGTCGAACAGACAAAGGGATATTGGAACGCCGGGTATGATTACACGCTATGGTGGATACAGGTCAGCCCCAACGACCTGGGAATCAAAAACAGAATCTCTTCCGACGCACTATACGAAGTTTGCCGCGCCTATTCCTCCCGCTTCCAGAAAATCGGGTGGCTGCAACCATTTGTCAGCATCGGACTGCACACCTGGTTCGTTTTGCTGACCGCCTATATCGGTCATCAGAAAAAAGACAGGCTGACCGTATTCCTGACCGTGCCTGTCATCGCCATTATTTGTTCTTTGCTTATCGCCACGCCGGTATTTTCCGAATTCCGATACGCCTATTCCCTCTTCTGCTGTCTGCCGTTTTTAGCCGTGATTGCCTTCCGGCGCAGTACGGCAACGGAAAGAGGAGCGAAATAGTAAATGAGAATTTAGTGGGAAGTGGGAAGTGGGGAGAAAAAGAAAAAAGAAGAAAAAGCGAAGCGCAATTAGCGAGCGTATGCGAGCGCGGGAGTCCA
>CACWOA010000189.1 GCA_902762395.1 uncultured Ruminococcus sp. | reverse complement strand
GCAGGTGATATTCTGCTTATCCGTGACGGAAAGGAATACACCTACGAGCAGTCACTTGAAATGATGGAGGGCAGCAATGCATAATCTGACCCTCGGCAGCTTGTTTGACGGCTCCGGCGGCTTTCCGCTGGGCGGTCTGCTGTCCGGCATTACGCCTGTGTGGGGTGTATCAATGTCTAAATTAGCATTGGACTCATTTTTATCATATTAGCTATTACTGACAATCACTTAATTTGGTCTCAATTTTATGTAAAACAGAATCAACCAAATCAGAATTATCTTCTATCGATGCAACAATAATCCCTGCTAAATCATAATTATCAATAACAGGATTAGGACAATGAAAAATATTTAGGTTATTGACAAGCAATCCATAAAAATCATCGTTTGAAACACCTAATCCATCTCTAATGGCAAGAAAACTTTTTTTATCGATCCACATCAATTTTGAGTACGAAGGTTCAAACAAATGAAAAGAATTATCACTACTCTTTAAAAAATCATAGCTCTCTTTTTCTGAAAAAAATTGATTTACACATACAATATTCGCCTTATAAAAATATACTTGACATAACAGAGTGAGTGCCTGATTATAATTTTTTCTTTCGGATAATAAAAATCGAACCATATCCTCGTAAATTCTAACTAACGATTCATATTTTCCTTTATCGGATTTTTTTATGATTTCTTCGATTTGCCTATTAAGCTCTCCCCATATTAAATCACGATAATTCATATGCGGATATTTATGAAGCTGCCTATTTAACCACCAAACATCAACTCCGTATTGGACGGATTGAAAATTATATTCTATAACATATTTATTATGTTGTATTTCTGATTCTCCTAATTCAGTTACTTCATATTCTCTATTGGGCAATAGTTTCTCCAAATAATCCGCAGACACATTTTGTAAAATACGATCAATTAAGTCTATTTTCTTTCCGGTTGTTTTAAAATTATGTTGCCGAAGGATTTCTTTTAATTCAGGTAATGTAAACCTTTTAAGGGATGTTTCATTAGAAGCGATTTGAAGAAAGCCACGATCAATTAATGATTGAATAAGTTGTTGAGGATTATCTATACCATATTTTTCATACCAAAATATAGGAAATTCAGTTTGACCAACGAAAAATGATCTGGCATAAGATAAAAAGAGAATTTCAGTCCACTTTAACCCGTTTTTACTTGGATACGACTGTTGAACAGCTTTTTGGATTTTCTCAGGAGAATCAAGTAATGGCCAAATAATGTTCTGATCAATTTCTGTTAGTAATGTCAATTCATTTCCACATTTCAGGCAAAAGATTGCATTATCAGAATTTTCTTTTCCGCATTTGTCACAAGTCTTCATAGTAATCACCCACTAAGAAACCGAAAAATAATTATAAACTTACAGTGATTATTGTATCACATAAGCGCATTAATGTCAATTGTCAATCATATTTAGGATGTATCGTCCTCTCGGGCATTGTGTACTATTCACACCAATCCGGCGAATAATTCTACACTTTTCTCCGCATATTTCTCTTGCAATTTCGGCGCAGTTGAGTGATGAATATAGTACCGAAACAACAAGGAGGTTTCCGAAATGGAAATATGCTACAACGTAATGGGAACGCGGCGGAAGAAGCTGGTCGATGTGATTGCCGAAACAACAGGTGCGAAAGCAGAGTACCAATTCATGCCTACCTGCAGCTATGTCATCGACTATTTTACCGTGACGAAGGACGGAACGCTCATTTTCGATGACCGCGCCGACAGCGAGGAAATCGAACAGGTGCTGGAGGCAATCGCCGCCGCAGGTTTTGCCTGTAAGCCCGTCTGTGGGGCTGACGAAGAAGCCGGCGAATTATCCGAAGAACCGGCAACAGCGCCGCACAGCGCCATTGTCGCCCTTACGGTGAAAATCCCGGCGGACAAGGTCAACGTGGACAATCTCAAAAAGCTGCTCGAAGCGAAGGGCGGCCTTATCAAAAAGGCACTGGGAATCAATGCCCTTCCGATTGAAGTGGGCAAGGACGGCGTTTCCTTCCCGTGGTTTGATGAAGTCGATTCCGACGCGGCGAAGGCGTACCTCCACTTCATCGCCGCGCTCTGCGAGATGAGCAGGAACGTCACGAGGGTGACGGCGGTGGAACGCCCCGTGGACAACGAGAAATACGCCTTCCGCTGCTTCCTTCTCCGGCTGGGGTTCATCGGCGCGGAGTACAAGGCGGAGCGCAAAATTCTGCTCCGCAACCTTTCCGGCTCGTCGGCGTTCAGGGACGGCGGTGCTACCGATTCTCAGGAAACGGAGTGTAATTGACACACAATCACCCGATTTTACGGCGAAATCTTTGTGATGCGTTTTCTCAGATTTTACTTGCTATTCTCTCAAAAAAGAGCGAATATGTAATAGCAACCAGGAGCGCAAAAGCCCCGAAAATCAAGGAGGAAACCACCATGAGAATTCCAAACAAAACCATCATCGAGCATCTTCGCAAGCAGTACCCCGCCGGCACCAAAGTAGTGCTGATCCGCATGGAGGACCCGCAGGCGCCGCCGGAGGGAACCATCGGCGAAGTCCTCGCGGTGGATGACCTCGGCAGCCTGATCATGCGCTGGGAAAACGGCTCGGGACTGAACGTGGTCTACGGTGAAGATCTGGTACGCAAAGTGGCGGCAGGGGGCGAATAATCGCTCCTTGCCACCCGGCAAAATCCGTGTATAATGGGTACATAAGTACACAATATACCGGCTGTATCTTTGTGATGTATTTTCTCAGATTTTACTTGCTATTTATTTGATTCAGAGCGAATATGTACTCGGGAAACGCTGAATAAGTCGATTCAGCGTTTCCCTAGCAAGCGGGAGCGGAAAGCCCCGAAAATCAAGGAGGAAAACACCATGACAGAGAAAACAGCAAGACAGATTGAAGCCCTTAAGAACCAGACAATCGGCGTTGAGGTCGAGATGAACAACATCACCCGCAAAGCCGCCGCCAAAACAGCCGCTGAGTACTTCGGAACAGGCCGCTACGAAGACACCGCCCGCCGCAACGGCTACTTCAGCTGGAGCGCATGGGACGCGGACGGACGCGAGTGGAAATTCCAGCGCGACGTTTCGATCGCCGGACCGGACGATGAAAAATGCGAGATGGTCACGCCGATCCTCCGCTACGAGGACATCGAAACCCTGCAGGAGGTTTGCAGAAGACTCCGCAAGGCGGGCGCAAAGAGCGACGCGACAAGAGGATGCGGGGTTCACATCCACATCGGCGCGAACGGCCACACGCCGCAGACGCTCCGCAACCTCGCCAACATCATGGCAAGCCACGAACAGCTCCTCGCCAAAGCCCTTCGGCTGGACAGCGGCAGGATGAGCGATTACTGCCGCACGGTCAACCCGACCTTCCTCAAGGAGCTGAACGCCAAAAAGCCCGACACGATGGCAAAGCTCGCCGACATCTGGTATAAAGGCAACGGCGCGAATTACGGCAGGACACAGCACTACAATTCCAGCCGCTACCACATGCTCAACCTTCACGCCACCTTCACGAAGGGAACGATTGAATTCCGGCTTTTCCAATTCGACGCACCCGAGGGCGGCAAGCAGAACGGCATCCACGCGGGACAGCTTAAAAGCTACATTCAGCTTTGCCTGGCGCTCAGCGAATTGGCGAAGGAAGTCAAAACCGCCAGCCCCAAACCCCAGCAGAACGAAAATCCGAAATACGCAATGCGCACCTGGCTCCTCCGACTCGGATTCATCGGCGACGAATTCGCCACGGCAAGAAACATCCTCACCAAGAACCTGGACGGCGACACCGCCTTCCGGCACGGCAGAGAGACAGCATGAAGGAACCCCTCGCCGCGGGACGAATAAAGCCCCGCGGCGGGCGGGAAACCCCCGGAAATAAACGACAATCAGCGGAAAGGAACGACAAACCATGATCGGAAAGAAAAAGTATTACATCGCCTACGGCAGCAACCTGAACACCTACCAGATGAGCCTTCGCTGCCCCGGCGCAAAGCCGGTGGGAACGGCGGAAATCAAGGACTACCGGCTGCTTTTCAAGGGCAGCATGACCGGCGCTTACCTCACGATTGAACCCAGCAAGGGACACAGCGTCCCGGTGGCGGTGTGGGCGGTGAATGCCGCGCACGAGGAGGCGCTCGACCGCTATGAAGGATTCCCTTCCTTCTACTACAAGAAGGAAATGCGGCTTCCCGTGACGCGCCTGAACGGCGGCAGAACCGAAACGCTCACCGCCTTCGTCTACATCATGCACGAGGA
>CACWOA010000188.1 GCA_902762395.1 uncultured Ruminococcus sp. | reverse complement strand
CGGCTAACGGCTAACGGCTAACCACTGACCACTAAAAAAAAGCTGTGTCCCCGGAAAAGCCGGCAGGAACACAGCGTCTTTTGTGGTTTGTTACTTAGCGGAAGAGCCAAGTCCGAAGCTGACGGAAATGGCGTGGTCTACCTTGTCCATGGTGCTGTCTTCGAGCCGCCCCATACATTCCTTGAGGCGGCGCTTGTCAAGGGTGCGTATCTGCTCGAGCAGTACGACGGAATCCTTGTGCAGACCGCATTCCATGGAATGCACATAAATATGCGTGGGCAGGTGGGATTTGTCGGTCTGGCTGGTTATGGCTGCGGCGATCACGGTGGGGCTGAATCGGTTGCCTACGTCGTTTTGTACGATAAGTACGGGGCGCACGCCGCCTTGCTCGGAGCCTACCACCGGACTGAGATCTGCGTAATAGATATCGCCTCTTCTGACATTCATCTTCATCGTCGTCCTTTCTGTTTGTGCGTGCGGTGTTCTGACCGCCTCTTCATCCTGCGGAAGGTTTTCCGCTTTTTGGGGTATGGCACTGTTCAAAAATAATCTGAACAATCTGACTTGTCTAAAGCTTGGAATACACCAAGTATTCCTGCGCTTCTCCGCCTTGTCATAGCCGAAAAATCCTGCGTCATCTTTGTCCATCTTATTTTCTCACAGTGCCTATATGGTTTTTTTCCGTGAAGGAACGCGTTCATTCACGAGGAAAAAGCTGCAATGTTATTTTTGCCACATCAGCCGCGTATAATCATCTTTCGGGGATGTGATTGAAAATTTTTTTTGAAATGATAAATGAGCATCAGTGGTAAAATGTACCAAATGTAGATAGTGGCATTCATTCAGCGAACGAATGTGAGCGCCTCACTCCCTACTACTATACTATGCGTGCGCTATGGAATATGCGCGAATTCTGTCGGTTTTTCTTTGCGGCGGGGGGAACTTTTTGTGCGCGTGTCCCGCGTCGGAGGCAGAAAGGGGGAAATGTGCCGCACGGGACTGCCCGGCGACAGAGGGGTTATCTTTTACCGATGATTGGCAAATTCAACAAAAAAATATGAAATATTTGACATAAAATAATTGAACTAACCACCGCTTTTTTACGACTTAGTTATGTATAAAATGAAGAAAACGGCTCAAAGGGCTTTTCTTAAATAAAATAAATTTAATAGAATGAATTGATTTTTGTTGAGAAATTTTATATAATAGAGATCAATAGTACTCGTATGCCATAGCTTGCAGGCGATACGAAGATAATTGAGGATTCTGTGAAAATGATGGATAGATTAACAATAGCCCGTCTGGTAGAGCGGGCGATCCAAAAAGATCAGGCGGCGATCCGTGCGCTGTATCAGGAAACCTATCCCGCCGCGTTTGCGTTCACCTGTCATCTCTGCCGCAATCACGATGACGCGGAGGATATTTTGCAGGAGAGTTACATAGCCGCCTTTGCCCGCCTCGACCAGTTGAGAAACAAGGCGCGCTTCTGGGGGTGGCTGCGGGGCATTATTCTGAATAAATGGCGCGATTACTGCCGCGAACTTTCGGGTACCTATGATGTGGCAGTGTATGAGATTTCCTCCGCTGACAATATGGAATACTGGCAGCTCGACGCGTCGGTGCAGGCGATGGCGGAGGATCAGGAGCTCAGCCGCCGCATCAGGGAGATCGTCGGGGCGCTTCCCGAAAAACAGCGCGTTTGCGCGCTCATGTATTACTATGAAGACAAGAGTATGGACGAGATTGCCGAAAAGCTGCAAATTCCGCTCGGTTCGGTGAAAAGCCGTCTGTACTATGCACGAAAGAAAATCGAAAAGGCGCTCAGGAACGAGCAATTGTATGCCGTCGCGCCGCTGTCGTCCCCCGCAGGAACGGGTATGCTCGCCAAAATCCTTGCCGCGCTGCCGCAGGCTTCCGCCGTGCTGCCCGCCGCGCAGGGAATGACGGCGACCGGGCTGGCGGTGCGCATCGGCGCGGGACTGATTTCCGCGGCGGCGGCAATCGGCATCGCGGGTACGGCGGTGCGGCATACCCAAAGTCGCCCGAAGGAGACGGTCGGCGTGACGGCGGCGACAGATTCCGTTTCTTCTGCGACCTCTTTTGCCGCGACGACGGTTACGACCACCGCGACCACTGCCACCGCCACATCCGCTGCGGCGACTGCGACCGCCCCGACCACCGCCGCCGCCACGACGGCGCGGCAGGTCGTCTCGTTTGACTGCGAACCTGCCGACGGCGGCGTGCGCATTGCCCGCTATACGGGAAACACGGCGCGGGTGGTCATTCCTTCCGAGCTGGACGGACAGAACGTCGTGGCGGTGGGTAACGGCGCGTTTCAGCACTGCCGTTTTCTGCAAAGCGTCTCCCTTCCCGACAGCGTGACCGCCATTGGGGTGGACGCGTTCCGCGAATGTGACAGCCTGGCGGAGGTGACCTTCGGCGCGGGGGTGTCGTCCGTGGGAGACATGGCGTTTGTGGGGTGCGACTCGCTGCGACGGGTCAGCTTCCGCCGGGTGTGCGCCGCGTGGGGATCTATGCCTTTGCCTATCATTGTCCACAACTTAGGGAAATAAACTCCCTCCGTCACGCCTGCGGCGTGCCACCTCCCTCAGAGAGGGAGGCGAAAAATGGCTCCCTCTTTCCTGTATCGCAAGCGATACAAGGGGGGCTGTCACTGTCAGCTTTGCTGACGGGTGACTGGGGGAGTGCTTAAGTTGTGGATAGTGGTTTGAAATGTGAAATGCGTAATGCGAATTTGATAGAACGAATCATGGAGGGAATGTTATGAAAAACTGGAAAAACATCGTGCAGACCCATCGGAAAGGCGCCGTGGTGACGGCGGTTTTCGCCGCGTTTCTGTTGATGGCGGCAAGCGGTTTCTTTGCGTTCCGCGCACTGGCCGCCGACACCAACACCTACATCATCCGTTATGATGTCAACGGCGGCAGCCCCTTTTCGCCGACTGTCAACGCCAATACCACAACGATGATCACCTACGACGGATTGCCCGCGTCCAAAAGGACAGGCAACCGTAGCGCGGTGGCGGCTGCCGAGCCGACGAGTACGCAGAAGCGCGTTTTTGGCAAGTGGAAAGCCAAAAAATCCGACGGCACCACCACGCTGCTCAGTGAAACCGGAACGATTCCGACGGATTATTTCACTGAAACGACGGTGGACAGAGAAACTGTCTATGTCGCTACACTGACTGCGCAGTGGTATAAGGACTGCTATGTCCTTTTTATGACGGATGACGACGACGGCACCCCGACGCAGGTCAATTCCTCATCCAAAAAAATTGACCCCGACGATACCGCCACGACTATCAATGTGAACATCAGCGCCAGCAAGGACGGCTATGTGCATAAAGGATGGACGAGAACGCCTGATACAGGACATTCCCAGAAGGTTCTGACGTATGAGCAGGCGCAGAGTTACAGCGATTATTCCACGACCGCTTCCATGGCGGATTTCCCGGAATCGACATGGAACAGCGGCACCAACCGCTACGAGATTAAGGTCTATGCCGTCTGGCTGGAGAAGATCACCATCATCTACACCGACCCGATTCTCAACAAGTCCACCAGCGAAAAGGTGGATCCGGAAAATTTTAGCACTATGAGCACCGGCTCCTTTGCCACTGCGGTGGGACATGAGAGCAACCGTTTCAGAGTGACCTATTATGCCTCGCACAGCGTGAACGAGAGCGGAAAGCATATTTTCAGCGGTACGACCTATAAGGCGGGAAGTTCCGGCTCCTCCGCCGGCATCCATGACAGCACGGAGCTTTACGGGCGCTGGGAATACTTTTGCAATAACAGATATTACAAAAATCTGGTTGAGGACAGTACCGATATCTTCGGCTCCAATTCCCCGGCGTATATCCCCGAGGATGACGTGGCGAGTTTTCCGTTTGACAGTAAGGCGGAAGAAAACGCGAGAAAAGTGGACGGGCGCACCTTCCTCGGATGGACGCTCGAACCGGACGGCGAGATTCTCACGGCATTAACGGCAGACGCCCTGAAGCCCCAATCGGACAGATACCATCTCGAGGTTTACGCGAAATGGGCATATAACAGCTACGAATTTGAGTATATCTTCCCCACGGTTGACAACAAGGGCAACGCGCTCGACAATCGCATGACCTACAGCGGTCTGCCGGCGGGTTCGACCGTCACCTATGAGGGCGGCACCGTCACCGAGACAAAGACCTATAGCGATATCGAGGCGGCGGGCGGTTATACCATGCTCAATCCGGTCGCGACAGGCTATGTGTTCAACGGATGGCGCGTTACCTATGTAACACGGGACGGAACGACAGGCTCTTATTCTCCCGAAGCTAAGCCCAACGGCTCTTTCTTCGGTACGGACACGTTCGGCTCCAGCAGAAATTACGCCAAGCTGATTTTTACTGCCGAACCTCTGATAAAGAAATTCACTGTCAACCCGACCGACATCTCCGGTGATCCCAATGTGGTTATCGTCCCCTTTACGGATGCGAAAACGGTAGACGATATCAGACCGTTTCCCAATGATACAGTTCAAAAAGACCGTTATATAGGATTTACCAATCATATCCCCACCCGTCCCGGTTATACCTTCGGCGGCTGGAGTACGGACGGCACATGGGAGCATCTGATCGACGGTATGTCGGACGGCACAGCAGCGAGTACCAGCGGCATCGTTCATGTCCCGTTCCGCCTTTTCGGCACCGATACCTCCCTGCCCGCCACCACGATGGTGGGCGGCAGCTATCAGGCGACGCTGGTGGCTATGTGGAAAAAGGACATCGTGGTCGCCTACGACGGCAACGGCGGCAGAAAAATGAAAAATGCCACCACGGAAGACCTGGACGAGAACGGCA
>CACWOA010000187.1 GCA_902762395.1 uncultured Ruminococcus sp. | reverse complement strand
AATTTTTATCGAAAAATGATTAGTTTATTTTGAATTCCGACATCTTCCAAAACAACCCGTGCGCCGCGGATATCACGGCGCACGGGTTGTTTTTTCAAGGCGCGTATGCGCCTTCCTTATTCTCTATTCACTAATTCTTGAGGCTCTGGAGGGGTGCGGGAATTCTGCCGCCGCGCGAGATGAATTTGGCGGGAGAATAGCGGTTCACGTCCATAATGGGGCTGCTGCCGAAGAGTCCGCCGAATTCCATGTCCTCGCCCGGCTTCTTGCCGATGGCGGGAATCAGGCGAATGGCGGTGGTCTTACTGTTGACCATGCCGATGGCGGCTTCATCCGCGAGAATAGCCGAAATGATTTCGGCGGGCGTATCGCCGGGAACGGCGATCATATCCAGACCCACCGAACAAACGGCGGTCATGGCTTCGAGTTTGGTGAGGGACAGCGCGCCACAGCGGGCCGCGTCGATCATACCCGCGTCTTCCGAAACCGGAATGAACGCGCCCGACAGTCCGCCCACATGGGAGCTGGCCATCACGCCGCCCTTTTTGACCGCGTCATTGAGCAGGGCAAGGCAGGCGGTGGTGCCGTGCGCGCCACAGCTTTCCAGACCCATTTCTTCGAGGATATGCGCCACAGAATCCCCCACAGCGGGTGTAGGAGCGAGCGACAAGTCCACAATGCCGAAAGGCACGCACAGGCGGCGGGACGCTTCCTGCGCCACGAGCTGCCCCATGCGGGTGATCTTAAAGGCGGTGCGCTTGACAATGTCCGCCACTTCCGTGATATTCGCGTCGGGCGCCTTGGCGAGCGCCGCACGCACCACGCCGGGGCCGCTCACGCCGACATTCACCACGCAGTCCGGCTCGCCTACGCCGTGGAACGCGCCCGCCATAAAGGGGTTATCCTCCGGCGCGTTACAGAAAATCACCAGCTTGGCCGCACCAAAACAATTGTTGTCGGCGGTCATTTCGGCACATTCGCGCACAATATGCCCCATCTTTGCCACCGCGTCCATGTTGATGCCCGCCTTGGTGGAGCCGATGTTGACAGAGGAACAGACACGCTCGGTTTCGGCGAGTGCCTGCGGAATACTCTCAATCAGCGCATAGTCGCCGGGACCGAAGCCCTTCTGCACCAGCGCGGAATAGCCGCCCAGGAAATTCACCCCCACCTGCTTGGCGGCGCGGTCAAGGGCATACGCGAATTTGACGGGGTTCTTGTCGGGACAGGCCGCCGCCACCATCGCCACAGGGGTGACGGAAATGCGCTTGTTGATGATCGGAATGCCGTATTCCGCTTCGATATCCTCGCCGGTTCTGACGAGATTGCCCGCGTAACGGCAGATTTTGTCGTAGATTTTGTCGCACGCCTTGTCGATGTCGCTGTCTGAGCAATCGAGAAGGCTGATGCCCATCGTAATGGTTCTGATATCAAGATTTTCATCCTGAATCATGTGTATGGTTTCAAGTATATCGTTGGTATTCAGCATATGTTAAGCTCCCGCGTTGATATTTTGGTTGGCAAACAGTTTAAACGGACAAACAAGGTCAGATTCTGTGCATGGAATTGAAGATATCCTCATGCATAATGTGAACCGACAGGGCATTCTTCTCCCCAAAGGTATGCAGCGCTTCACTGAGCTGCGCAAAGGGGGCGTTTGCCTCGGTAATATCCACCATCATGATCATGGCGAACATATCCTGCATGATCGACTGCGTAACCTCGATAATATTCACCTTGTATTCCACACAGATGTTGGAAACACCCGCCAGAATGCCCACCATATCCTTGCCGATGACTGTGATAACTGCTCTCATAAAAAATCCATCTTCCTTCCTGTGCTTTCAAGGGAGTCGGCAACTGCGCCTTTGATTCGTATTTCCCAAGAAATTTGTCACATTATATGATACTATAGAACCGCCGCAAATGCAAGCGGATTTTTGCATTTGTCAGTCAACAAATACGCCTTCGTCGTCCTCCTCCGCGTCAATCATGCCGTCGGGAATCACAGCGTCGGTGATGACTTCGGGGTGCAGAATCTTCGCCATGCGCCACGCGCCCTTGAGAACCCCCTGGTACTGGTCGTCAAAGACCGTCATGTCCATCTCGTACACGCGGAAATTATCCAGCGCCGGCACACCCACGAGGCTGCTCTTGGCACGCAGACGCTGCTCCACGCCGAAGGGACAGAGTATCACGTCCGGGTCGCTTCGCATGAGGTCGGCCAGCGAGTATTCCCCGTTTTCCGAATCCTTCGCCACGTTGAACCCGCCCGCGCACTCCAGCACGGTGGAAATCAGCGTGTCGCCTGTGGCAAAGATGCCGAGATCATTCGACAGAATGACGCTGGTGTTCCAGACTTCCTCATTTTCCACCAGCCGCGAAATATCGTCAAGCTGGGAAAAAATGCCGTTGGCAATCTCGCGTCCCCGGTTGTAGCCCTTGTTGCCGCCCTGAAAGACCGCGCCGATCGCGCCGTACATCTCCGCCATTGAGGCGCGTCCCGTCGCCTTGGGAATGACCACCACCGGCACCCCCTCCGCCTCGATCTTCTCCATAGAGGACTGCGGCATGGTTTCATCTGTCAGCACCACATCCACCGGATTACCCTTAATCAGGTCGATGGAGGGATTGTCCGCCGTGCCGAATGCCCGGATTTCTTCCGCTTCGGAATAATCGCAGTTTGCCGTGCGTCCGATGAGCTGCTTCTGGTAGCCCATCGCGTAAATAATGCCGATAAAGGTGCTGGAATAACACACCACCCCTGACGGAGCCGATACAAATTTGACATTGCTCACCTCGACAGGATAATTGGGCGTATTGTCCTTTTTATCGCCCCCGCACCCGCTCAGCGGCAGCAGCGACAACAGCATCACCACCGCCAGTACCAGCGACGTGACTTTCCTCTTCATATTACAACCACCTTTTTTCATCCGTGTGGAGCGTGAAGTGCAGGAAGGCGCAAGACACCTTACCATATAGTAACGCGCCTCAACGCCCCCTCTTCCCTCTCCGCATTTCACTCTTTTACGGTTTCTGTGGGCGAAACAGATTCTTCGTCCGTCTGCGCCGCTTCCTCACGGGCGGCGATCATCGGCTCGATGCGGTCGAGCGCCGTCTGAAACTGCGGGTCATCCTTGTCTGCGAGAAGATAACGGTTGGTGCTTTGGTAGGTCGTCAGCTTCACTTCAAACTGCGGTTCGACTCTGCCGTCGTTGACAACGCTCTCCAGCGCGCCCGACCATCGACCCGTTGTCAGGCGCACGGCGCTGCCGTTGCTGAGCTGGAAAAGCTCCTGCACCGTGTCATGTCCCGCCGTCTTGTAGCCGACCGTTTCCGCCTTTCCGTAGCTCATCATGACGGCGGCAAACAGCTCGGAGGCGCCCTCTGTCCCCTCGTTGACAAGCACCTCCATCGGCATATCAATATATTTTGCGTCGGAGTTGTATTTGCGCGTGACGTTTCCCTCACGGTCGGTCACTTCCATCAGCTTTCCCGCCGGAAGAAGCGTATCGAGAATCTCGCAGGCATATTGGTATTGAATGCCGCCGTTGTCCCGCAGGTCGATGACCAATCCCTTGACGCCCTGATTGCGCAGGTCATTGAGCGCCGCGTTAAACTGCGCAGGGGTCTTGGCGTTGAATTCGTAAACCGTTATCACGCCGACGTTTTCACCTGTCACGCGATGCGTCACCGATTTGGTTTCAAATTTGGAGCGGGTGAGTTCATATCCCGCCTTTTCCCCGTTTCTGCTGACCACCAGCGAGACCTTGGGCGTGGATTCCGCGATCAGGGCAATGGCCTTATCATAGCCCACCGACAGCACGTCCCTGTCGCCCACCTTGACGATTCTGTCGCCGCGCCGCAGTCCCGCCTTGTCCGCGGGAGAGCCTTCATACACCACGTTTATCAGAATACTGCCGTCGGTCGCGCGGGCGATGTCCATGCCGAAGCCGAACGTATATCCCAGCGATTCGTTGACCGCCAACTGGTATTCATCCGCCGTCAGATAGCCGCTGTAGGGGTCGTCCAGACCCAGAATGTAGCCCTGTGAGAGCTGCCTTTGCAGATAATTTTCCGAGATGTCGCCGTCAAAATGCTGCCGCACGGTAATGTCAATTTCCGACAGCACCTGGTACATATTCTGACGCTCCGTGACAGAACTCATGCGGCTGTCGAAAATACGGATGGCGGCGGTATAGGTGATGACCACCGCAAAGGCCGCTACAATGGCGGCAATGGAAACCGCCGCGCCGAGAGAGATTTTCCTGTTCATCTGAAAAGCACCTCTTTTTATCATAAGCAGTACA
>CACWOA010000186.1 GCA_902762395.1 uncultured Ruminococcus sp. | reverse complement strand
GCTGTCAGCGTAGCTGACTGGGGGAGTGCAAACTGCGCCGGGATTTTCAACGCAGTTTAGCGAATCCGGCGAATGTTATCACCAAAATTGATTTCCGTGGATTGCGGGCAATCGGTATTGACTGTACGGATAGAATGGTTTATAATAATGCATGCTGCTGTAAGCCTTCCGGGGAACGGCTGAATCCGCCAACTTCAAGGCAGCGAAAGGACGAATCATTTTGGCAGACACAAAAAGAGATTATTATGAAGTTCTGGGGCTGCAAAAGGGCGCTTCGGAAGAGGAAATCAAGAAAGCCTACCGGCAGATGGCAAAGAAATATCATCCCGACCTCAATCCCGGCGACAAAGCGGCCGAGGAAAAGTTCAAGGAGGTCGGCGAGGCCTATGAGGTATTGTCCGACAGTGAAAAGCGCGCGCGTTATGACCAGTTCGGTCACGCGGGCGTTGACCCGAATTTCGGCGCCGGACCGGGCGGCGCGTACTCCGGCGATTTCGGCGATCTGGGCGATATTTTCAGCGCTTTCTTCGGCGGTTTTGGCGGCGGACGCGCCACTCCCAACGCGCCGCGCAGAGGCGCGGATATCCGTCAATCGGTAATGCTGTCCTTTGAGGAAGCTGCCAAGGGCTGCCACAAGGAGGTCAGCTACAAGCGCGTGGAATCCTGCAGCGAATGCGGCGGCTCCGGCGCGAAGCCCGGCACTTCTCCCAAGTCCTGTCCCGATTGCGGCGGCACGGGCTATGTGCGCGTCAACCAGCGCACGCCGTTCGGTGTGATACAGTCGCAGCATGCCTGTGAGAGATGCCGCGGCACCGGCAAGATCATCGAGCAGAAGTGTTCCAAATGCAGCGGACTCGGCAAAGTGCGTGTTACCAGTTCCAAAACGGTGGAATTCCCGGCAGGTATCGACGAGGGAATGCAGGTGCGTGTTTCAGGCGCAGGCGATCAGGGAAGTAACGGCGGCGGCAGCGGCGATTTGTTTGTAGAAATCGGGATTCGCCCCCATCCCATTTTTGAGCGGGAAGGCTTCGACGTGCATATAAACCAGCCTATTACATACGGTCAGGCGGTATTCGGCACGGAAATTGACGTGCCGACACTCGACGGCAATGTCAAGGTGAAGATTCCGGCGGGAACCCAGCCCGGCGATATCAACCGCATGCAGGGCAAAGGCATCCAGCGCCTCAATTCCCGCGCCAAGGGCGATCAGTACGTCCACTTTACCGTGGCGGTGCCAAAGGAAATCACCCCCGAGCAGCGCGAACTCATTTTGCAGCTCGAGCAATCCTTTGGAACCGACGTTTCCAAGCTCTCCAAGAAGAAAAAAGGAAAGCTTTTCTGAATTATTAAAAAAACGATCCTTTTCCCGGATGATTTAACCGTAAAAAACCAACAGAGGCAGCCCACGCTTGGCTGCCTCTGTTGGTTTTTTTATGACACATGGGCGCAAACGTTCGTTGCGCCGCGCGGAATCAGCCGTTTACGGCATACTTTCCGTTACCTCCGACAGAAAGAAAGCGTTGAGCTTGTCCCACGGCTTCTCTGCGACAGGAGAAGTCGCGTTAAGATAGGTCTGAATTTCTTCCATGGAACGGAGAATATAATCCTGAAGCTTCACGACAGGCGGAATGGTCTGTATTTCATTGGAATGTGTTTTAATGTGAAGCAAAGCGTTCACGTCGGCTTCCACCCGGGGGTCAAGGTAGGCATCCTTCAACTCCGCAAACAGCATAGGCGGCGGGGTACCTTTATCCATAATCCACTGGCACGCCAGCAGCGGGCGAAGGACATAAAAATATTTCTTTGCCTTGATTTCTTCTTTGTCGCGTAAATAGGCGATATAGTTGGATTTGGCCGCGCCCAAATAGTGGTAGATGCTGGTGCGGGGCGAGAAATAGTACGTCAGGCGCGGCGCCATTTTGCTTTTGAATGCCGTTTCCCGATAGAGAAGCGGGGAGGACATCCATTCAAACACTGTCGGATTGGATTTGTGCAGCAGCCGGAGCGCCTTGTTCAGGTCCCAGCCGTTGATATCCAGCGCATCGTTAATGGGAAGTTCGATGACATCCCTTGTCTTTTCGAGTTTTAGATAATAGGCGGGTGTGCGTACATAAATAAACCTTACGTCATAATCGCTGTCGGGGGAGGCAAACCCCCATGCCCGGCTGCCGGATTCTACTGCGTGCAGAATCCGGATGTGTTCCGCCGCTTCTATTTCGCGCAGCTTTTGCAGGATGATTTCTTTCAATTCACGCGGCTCCTTTCCGGTTGACGGTAATGTGGTTAATGGCAAGTCAATGCGGCAAATTCCTGCACTTCGCTCAGCGAGAGTCCCGAATATCTGGAAACCTTTTCCATTGGCAGCCCGTCCTGAAGCATAGAAATGGCGTTTTTAATAGCGTTCTTTTTCGTTTCCGCTCTGGCTTCTGCTTCTACCGCCTGTTTAATTGCTGCTGCCGCCTGCACTTTTGCTTCGGCTATCTGCTCTTTTGCTTCTGCCACCTGTTCTTTTGCTCTCATTGCCTGTTCTTTCGCTTCGGCCGCCTGTTCTTTCGCTTCGGCTATCTGTTCTTTTGCATCCTCCAGGCCTTCCGCGTAACCTTCCGCTTTAATTTCTTCCATGATCTTGCACATATGCGTGACCCCCTTTGTGTCCTGTTTCAAATATCTTGTCTTTTCCTGCAAAAACGGATATACCATCTGATCAGGATCCATGCAGTGAAAATCGTGCATCAGTTTGCCCAGCGCGGAATCATCCGTATATCCGCCGTTGACATAATTTCCACTTATATTCTATCAGTTTTTTTCGCGGTTTGCAACCTGTTACCATCATTTTTTCAAAAGAAAATAAACCGGCAGGTTGCAATTGCCGCTGCGGGGTGCTATACTGAAAAGAAAAATGCGGAGGTAATCATATTGAAACGCTGGAGCAAACTGCAACGCCAATTATATGCCGTCATCGACCCGACGCTGGATTTTCAAATTCACTGTGCCGCTTACCGCATGGACAGCCAACGGGGAACGGCGAATCTGCCGCGCTACTGGATTACCCTGAACGGGGAGATCATTTTTGATTATCCCAGGCAGTTTGTCAATGACAAGGGAGAACTGAAAAATCTGTCGCCTGACGCGCGGGTGCAGCGATATCCGTATGCGAACGATGTGTCCGCTATTTCCGAACTCTTGCGGGCGTATATCGACACCCCCGCAGAGGAAATCATGACCCGGCATTTTGCAGAGGATTACTGGGGGCTTGCCAATATTCTGCGCGCGGCGGACAAACGCATCGGTGCGCGGCGGCTGGATACCCTGCGACGGCGAAAGGGAAATCTGGCGGCGCAGAAGGTAATCGCGGCGCGGATGCGTCATTGAGCGCTGCCCGAGGACTTTTCGCATATGAAGATATTGTGAATACCACAAAATTCTATTGCCAAACCGTCCTTTTCTGTGTATAATTATATATTAATGACAACATGGTGACTCGGTAAAACCGAGTCACCGATTAAAGGAGCTGATTTTTTATGACAGGAGCCCAGATCGTTCTCGAATGTCTCAAGCAAGAGGGAGTTTCTGTTGTATTCGGATATCCCGGCGCAACCATCGCGCCGTTTTATGACGCGCTCGCTAAGGACGGCAGCATCCGCCATGTTCTCGTTCGTCAGGAGCAGAACGCGGGTCACGCCGCGAGCGGCTATTCCCGCGCTTCAGGCAAAGTGGGCGTATGCTGCACCACCTCCGGACCCGGCGCGACCAATCTGATCACCGGACTTGCCACCGCTTACATGGATTCCATTCCCATGGTGGCGCTGACGGGACAGGTGCGTTCCGACCTGCTGGGACGTGATGTGTTCCAGGAGGCGGATATCACCGGCGCGTGCGAACCCTTTACCAAGCACAGCTATCTTGCCACCGATACGCAGGAACTGCCCACCATTATCAAAGAGGCGTTTCATATCGCCGCGACGGGCAGACCCGGCCCCGTGCTGATCGACCTGCCGCAGGACACCCTCGAACGTGAATTTGAGGGCGAATTTGTCTATCCCGACAGTGTGGATATTATCGGCTACAAGCCGCGTACCAAGGGGCATCCCCTGCAGATGAAGCGCGCGCTCGAGGCGATTTCGGAAGCGGAGCGTCCTGTGATCTGCGCCGGCGGCGGCGTGGTTTCGGCACAGTCCCGCAGAGAACTTCTCAGATTTGCCGAGAAGCTGGACATTCCGGTGGTTTCCACCCTCATGGGCGTGGGCATGATGCCCACCGAACACCCGCTGTATATGGGAATGCTCGGCACACACGGCATTTATTCCGCCAAC
>CACWOA010000185.1 GCA_902762395.1 uncultured Ruminococcus sp. | reverse complement strand
TTCACGCTGGCGTTACCCTTGCGCCCTGTCGTCCCCGCCGGGAGGTCCAAGTCAATCAGAGAGGATTCGCACATCGCCCTTTATTTATGCGACGAGTGCCCCCATTGTGTTAAGGTTATCGAGCATGGTGTAGTTCTGCTTCGCGAAGCCCTGATACGCCGCCTGAATGGATTCGATCGACGTGCCCATCTTGTTGGCATTGTCCGCCATGTCGGTGATCGCCGTATCCGCCACGCGTGCGGCTTTTTCCGTATCGCCTTTGAGGGAAGCAATGAGCGCGGCGGAGAATGACGTGACCGTCTCCATGTACGCGTTCTGTGACAGTCCGGCCGTTTTGAACGCTTTGGAAGCATTGCCCAGCACGGCGGACTGAGCCGCCAACAGCTTGTCATACTGCGCCTTCGCTGCGTCGGTTGACTTGCCTACGCTTTTGGCGTACTGTTCAAGGCTCATATCCTGTGCGCCGAAAAGAGTAGCCACACCGCCCGTGAGCTGTTCGTAATCGGCGTAGGCTTCCAGCGCCTTTACGCCGATAGCCGCCATTGCCCCCGCTGCCGCCGTGACAGCGCCTGCGACAACCGCCATTCCCTTTTGCGCAATGCTGCCGATTTTGCTCAGACCGCTTTCAAAGCCGGACTGGTCTATTTTCGTGTCAAATTTCAGCGTCCCGTCAAACGCCATATCTATTCACCCCCTTTTAGTGGTCAGTGATTAGTGAGCAGTGGTCAGTAAGTGATAAGTGAAAATAACTAACCACTGACCACTAACCACTAAAGATAGCGCCTATCATTTCGTCGTCCATCTTGTACGGAATGGCAATCCGGCGCTGAATCCGCGCAATCCGGCGGCGTTCGTCGGGGTTTTTGATATCGCTGAGATTGGCGCTGCGGTAGGCGATGCGCTTCATGGTCATGCTGTCGTCCGGCAGCGCGGAGAGCAGCGCACAGAATTTCCACCAGTGCAGGTATTTCGTGTCTGTCAGGTCGATGCCGTAGAAGCGCAGGAAGTCTCCCGCGATCTGGCAGCCGTCCACGCGGAAATCAAACCACGGCGGATGCGGCGGTTCCTCGCTGTCCTCTCCGGGACGTGCGGGAAAAAGCCCGTCAGCGCGGGCGAATGCCGTCAGCCCCCGGACGATGCCCTCGGTTACAATTTCCGGCGGTTCTTCCAGCCACCCCGCCATGAGGCGGACTTTGGTGTGTCCGTCGGCTTCCGTGTCCGCCATCATGTCATGAAAACGGAGCCATTCCCGGAAGTCTGTGAGAATGCCGTAGCGTTCTCCGTCCGCTTCGATACTATCCGGGAACGGCTCGTAAAACAGATTGGTCATGCTTTGTGCTTTCCGTGTCCGGCGGCGCGTCTTTGTTCACGGTTGGGGGAATATTTGTTGAAAACTTCCGCCCGTCGTCTGGCGATCTCCTCCGCCTGCGCGGTCACAAAGGTCAGAAAACTGTCATACACACTTTCATAAACCTCGGAGCTGGTGGGAAGTCCGTCAAAAATCCTTTCCGCCGTCCCCTCGCCGAAAAGGCGGTCGTACAGATTCCGGTACATCCGGCAGTACCCTCGGATGCGTTCGGAAGCGCGTCCATCCCTCGGGATGTCCGTCTCGTCCTGCTTCATCGCCTCAAAAGCGTCCTCATACCGCGCCATCACGTCCGCGTCGGACAGGTCGAGCGGCAGGGAAATGCCGTTGATCTCCCATAATTTACCGTTGGTTTCCATCGTCATTTACCTCCCGTCCGCATCAGGTTTCCGCCGTGAAGGTCACGGTCTGGAAATCGTCGTTGCTGGCAGCCGTTCCCGCAGCCGCCTCGCCGTGCGCCTTGAAGCTGCCGGAATAGGTGTAGACGTTGGCGTCGCCGCCCTCGCCGCCGGGAATCACGGCAAAGTCGCGCTTGAATGCCGCTCCGGTGACGGTATCCACCGAGATGATACTGCGGATCGCGTCGTCGCCGATCAGTTCCCTGTCGGTAATGCGCATGATATCCGCCAGCACAGGGTCGGTGGGATCGCGGTCAAAGGCGTAATCATACTGGGTGGCGTAGCCGGTCACGTCGGTGCGCTGGGTGGCTTCATCGACATACTTCCGGTTGTATTCCTGGGGGTTTTTCGCCTTGGAAAGCTGTGTAAAATTCTTCATTCTGTGGTAGGTCGTCGTGACGGTGTTTTCCGATGTGGTCGAAACCCCGTAAAACGCGACCACCTGATGCCTTGCGGTCAGGCTCATCTTTCGCTCACTCCTTGTAAATCAGTCTTAACTGTATCTGATATCGTGCCGTCCCGGCGTCCTCGTCGAAGGCATAGCCGTCGGTCAGCACTTCCATGGAAAACGGTTCCCGCCCGTCCAGCTCAGGCAGGTCGCCGGAGAGATTGCGTTCCCGTATCCATGCTTCAAAATCCTCGTAAAACGACAGATTATCTATGTTCTGGTTGACGTCCGCGCTGTAATATTCCCGGCTCGCGAATATAAAAAGGAACTGCCTCAGGCAGCCGCCGTCGGTGTATCGCCGGAAAACAGGATCGCAGGGAACCTGTTCCACCGCGTATTCCACCGCCTCGCCGCCGAGAAAATCGACGGAGAGACAGCCGTTTTCGTCCAGTCCGGGGAAGGTGAGAATATCGTCTCTCACACATTCGATCAGCGGTTTTCTATTTGGCATTTTGCGCTCCTTTCAGGATGTCGGCCTTGTGATCGGCTTTCATGCGTGCAAACCACTGTTTGCCGCGCAGTCCTCTGCTCTTCTTGGCATTCATGCCGCCCACACCGGTGCCGCGGTTCTCGTAGTAATTCTCCCGCGCAATGCCGGATTTGTAACTGACGGTTCCGCTGCCGCGCGGAGAACCGGTTGCGCCGATGTCGATCTTCTTGCCGGTCTTCTTCGGCGTATAGGGTTCCATGCGCTTTGCCACGTCGGTATCCACCTGCACCTGCTTGCGGTGCATCAGCTCAGCGGCTTCTTTCTCAAATCCGGGCGACATCTGCACGCCCAAAAAACGGATCATTTCGCTGTCACCTCGATATGCTGTCCGGCTGACGGACCGTAAAGGAACCGCTTGACGGAAGTGACCGTCAGCGCGTCGGACAGCGGTTGCTCGCTCTCAGAAATGCCGTTTGCAATGCGGTCGTCCGGCTTCGGAATGTATTCTCCGATACAACTTGCGTGAATGATAACCAGCACATTGTTGTCCGGGTCTCTTGCCATGCCGCCTGTCGTCTGTCCCCGGGTTTCCTCCCAGTAGACCGCCCCGGTCTGATGCCGGACATAAAAAGCGGCACGATTGACAATGGTCTTCTCCCACACCGTGACGGCAGGGGTATTGGTCAGCATGGCGATTCCTCCTCCTGCGACTGAACGCCGAGAACGTCCAGCAGCCCGTACCGCTGCCGCGTCAGTCCCAGCTCCTTCAGCTCTGTGCGGAGGAAATAAAGAGACTGTCCCGCGTTCAGGTAGGTCATGCTCATGCTCCACGCGCCGATGCTCTCGGTTCCCTGCTGGACGTTGCTGCCGCTGCCGATGTTGTCGAGCGCACGGCAAACCGCCTGCACCACGACCGCCTTGACGGCAAGTCCGTAGTCCTCATCCTCGGCGATCATTTCGTCAAGGTTCTTGCCGTATCGCTTGGCAGCCAGACGCAGCCGGGCGGAAGCCTGTTCCAGCAGCGATACCGCCGCCTCGGATTGCTGGTTGGTCAGTGCGCGACCGACCGCCATTACGTCATTGACCGCCGCATAAACCGCCCCCATCAGGAAGCACTCGCCTGAATCAGCGCGAAGGATCCGGCGTCGAGAATACCCCAGCCCACATAGGCCTCGGAGCGCAGCAGAATCTCATTGGTGCGCTTGAGGTCTCCCTGACCGTCCGGGTCGCCGTACTGGATGATCTCCAGCGGGATGTTCTCCGCGTAGCCCCACTTGAAGCAGCCTTCAAAATCGCCGACAATGGCGCGGAGCAGGGAGCTGCCGAAAGTAACGGTGCGGTTGACGTCGCTTTTCAGTACACCGAATGTCGCGGGATTGCCACCAAAACGGAATTCCGGATACATGGCGTAACCGTCGGAAGTCTCCATTCTGCCGAGTGCCGCACCCATTGTAGGCGCCATCGCAACACCGGTGATATCGCCGTCACTTTCCTGCACTGCGCCAACTGCGTCGTCGAGACAGATATCCGGACGAAGGGCGTCTGTTGGTGCCGATCAACTCCGAAGCGGTACCGGTGGCAGGATTCACGCCGTGAATGGCGGCAATGTCAATCGCGCGGGCGATTTTCTTGGAGAATCCGTCGGCGAACGCCTGGAGATAAGGAATCTGCTTTTCCTCCGACATATGCACAAATTCATCGGTCACGCGGTGCTGGTACACGAATTTGATCGGCTTGATGGTGACGGTCGCAAAGGAAGCGTCGCCCGCGGGCTTCTGTGCGCCTTCGCCGACAATCGCGGCTTCACCGTCCATCGAGAAAATAAAGGTATCGGTGCCGGAGAACGGCATGGGCGCGGAATTGGAAAGCTTAACCAGGGAGGAATGACCCTTGACCTTGCTGAACATTTCGGTAACGAGTTCGGGCTTGAAGAGGGTGCCCGAGGTGGTTTTGTTTGCCATAATCAAATGACCTCCTTAATTGTTGAGTTCACTCGCCATCGCCCGGAAGGCGGCGTCGCGTGACGAACCGGCAGGCGGCTCCGGCGAGTAATTCGGCGAGGGCTTCGGCGCGGGTGCGGTGAGTTTGGCAAGCGCTTCGGCGTCGGCGCGGAGAGATTTCTCATCTTCGCCCACCAGTCGCCCCGCCAGCTCAAACGGCAGTCCGGTTTCGTGCGCGATGCGTGTCCGCAGCGCACCCAGCTCGGCGGCTGTGTTCTTTGCCGTCAGGTCAGCAACCTGTGCTTCCAGACCGGCGATTCTTTCGGCGGACTTGCCCGCCTCGTCCGGTGAAATCCAGCCCTCGTATTTCTTGGTGACCTCTTCGGTCACGGTCTTTCTCTGGCGTTCCAGCCGCTCTTTGATGGCGGCGTCAAACGCCTCCTGTGTATCGATGATCTTGAATTCGCTCATGATAAAAACTCCTACTTTCCCCGTAGTCGGGTTATTAAAAAGAAATATACTGCTTTTTGCGTTCCTTGGCGTTGGCGCAGAGCCAGTGCGCCAGAGAAACCGCTTCCAGCAGCGAGATGTCCGCGCCTTCCAGCACGGACAGGTAACCGAAGCCGCCGCCGCTGCCGATCGCACGATGCTCACAGTTGGCGGCCGCCTGCGCGAGGGCAGGCTGGTTCATGTGCCGGATTTCTCCCGCGAAGAGCTGCCGCTCAAACAGCGCGTTGGCTTCGATGACCTCCGACACCTTCGGAAGGATCGCGCGACACTTCACCGCGGCGTCCTTCATGTCGGCGGCGAGAATATTCTGATTGCCCGCGCCGTCGATCGCGACCGCTTCGGCGTGAGGATTCCGAAAAAAAGGAATCATCCACGCATTCCCGTCGCGGATGGAGCGGCAGTCGATCGCCTCCACGAAGACTTTGCCATCCGGGAGCTTCACGGCGACCGCAAGCGAGACGTTGCCGCCCTTGCCGTACTTGACCGCGAAGAAAAGGCGCGGCTTGTTGCCGAGATCGGGCTTTTCGCTGAGCGCACATTCCGTCCAGTCGCCCTTGCTGATAGCGGACTTCTGACTGTACCGCAGCCACAGTCCCAGACGCTGGATGTTGTCGTCCACCTGGTCGCTGCCCAACTCGTTGCGGATGGTGCGCTCCGAGAGGATCGTGCCGAGGGAGGGGTTTGTTTCATACCACAGCTCCGGGTCGTGCGCGTCGGTCAGATTCGGCACCGACCACTCCGCCCAGCCGGAATCCTCCGCCTGTCCGGTGAGACATTTCTTCCGGTAATTCAGGAAGACCGTGCCGGAGCTGACCGCCGTGGGCGGCGTGCCGCACATAAGCGTCTGCGGGTTGCGGCTGTCGGTGACGATGTACTTCAGCGCGGATTCCTCGTCGGAGGAATATTCCTGCGCTTCGTCAATGATCAGTAGGTCGTAGCCTTCGCCGAGACCGCCCTTCGAGGAACGCGTGCGGAAATTGATAACGCCCTCGCCCTGCTCGATATGCTCGAAGCCGAACTGCTTGGTGGTCTTGAAATCCTCGCCCGCCACAAGTCCGGACTTTGTCAGTCGCTCCACGATCTTCTCCCACGCGCTGTGGGAAGTGGTGGCACGGTGGGCGGTATAGAGTACCCTTTCGCCGTGCTGCAAGCCCCAGACCGCCCGCATGATGAGGATTTCCGATTTGCCGTTGCGTCGCGGAACCGACCAGCCGAATTTCATGTGAATCCACAGACCGTCCTCGCCGGTTGCCATGATGTCCTCCAGCAAAAGAGACTGCCAGTCCTGCGCGGTGCGTCCGGAAGAGTTGTAGCATTCGACCGCCTCCGTTCCCAGCGATTCGGTGTAGGGCAGGCGTATGGAAATGGTAGGAGTTTGTTTGCCTAAGCGTTTTTCTTCGCTCATGCACAAACTCCCTTTCTATACGTTCTGCCAGTCGAAGGTCAGCGGCAGCAGCCGGTTGGAAACCAGCTCCACGCCCGCGGAGACGTTCTGTCCGCCCGCCACCAGCTTGTCGGATTTCTCACGGTTGCAGGTCATGTGCGCCAGTTGGAGATTGGCAATATCCGACGGATGCCCGCCGCGCGAGACCGGGATGATATGGTCAACGCAGGGGGACAGCGGATGCGGCCATTTCAGGCGGAAATCCACCGGCTTTCCGCATATTCCGCAGATTGTCTGCGTCGCATAGATGCGCTTCTTGTTGGATTCAAACTGCGCCCGCTGCGTGCCGTTGTGATCCGGTCGCAGGTTGGGTCTTGCTCTCGGTTTATTCATGGCTTTGCCTCCTTTTGGGCATAAGAAAAACGCGTCACAAAGCGTTTAAAACACGTCGTGAAGCGTTTCATCGCGTCATAAATTGTGAATGAAATATGTCGGGGGTTTAAGGGTACGCCCTTAAAAATCGAATTTGTGCTATACAAATTCAGTGCTTGCTATTTCAGTTACGCATTCTTCACTTGCGTTCAAATATGGTTCTACCGCAAGACTTTTGCGGCAGACCTTGTCAGA
>CACWOA010000184.1 GCA_902762395.1 uncultured Ruminococcus sp. | reverse complement strand
CGCCACGGCGACAGGCGCGGTCACATCGGGCTGCTCAAGGTTGCGGCAGAAATAGCCCACCGTCATGAGCTGCATCATACTGCCGCATTGGCTGCCGTTAACGCCCGTCAGCGCAAGAATGGCGCGCATGGCGTCCTCCACGTCATAAAAGCCCAGCCCCCAAAGGCCGAGATAGATATCCACCGGGTCTTCGGACGCAATCATGGCAAGGGCATTGTCACGGCTCTGAATGGCGCGGACGGCGCCCTCTATGATTTTTCCGGCCAGACGGTCGGGGTCTTCCCAGCGGGCAAGCCCCGTCCATGTGCCGATGGAACGCTTGACAGAGGCAAAGCGCACAAAATTCTGCTCGTGAATCACGGTCAGTAATTTGATAAAGGCCTGTCGGGTGCCGCAGTCGGCGGCTTCGCAGATCGCCTGCCGCAAGCCCTCCGACAGCCCCGCGGCAATCAGCAGCTTGCAGAGAAGGTCATGCAGTCCTTCATCGGAGGAACAGATCACGCCCCGTATCACTTCGGTGGTGAGAATCGCGGCGTTGTTTTCGGAGGTCATCATGTCGCGTATGAGGTCGATCACCTTGCTGTCGCCCGCGTCAATCCTGGCGGCAATGATGTAGGCGTCGTAGCCGTTCATGTTTTTTCTCACCGCATCCAGCGGGTCTTTGTAATCCTTGCGCACAAAGCTGTCCATATTCTCCGGCGTACAGCCCAGCATTCCCAGCAGAAAATACGAATAGGTCAGGCGGTACATCCGATCCAGAAAGCAGGAATAATCCGCACAGCGGAAGCTGCGGCGGTAATAGCTCTCGGAATACTGAAACTGATTGAATTTGTCAAGCATGGCGTAGTAATCCCCGGCAAAGGCCGGCGGCACCAGCAGCGCCGCCGCTTCGCCGAAATGTGCTTTGACAAAAGCCGACAGGCAGTCAATGCGCTGCGAGGGAAGGCTGACCGGATAGTTTATGTGGTAGAGGTTGTAATTATCCAGCACCACATGGTTGACAAACTGCGTTTGTTCCTCCGAAAGCGAATCGAGCTGCGCCCTGTGCCGGGCGGAAAATTCCTTCCAATAGCGGGCACGGGCTTCGGATGGATTGGCCATTTTAATACACACCCCTTTGAGTAGAATCACCACATCCTGCCCGCCAGCATGGTCAGGCGGACAAAGGTCAGGCTGTGGATTTCTGTCAGATCTATGGCTTCGTCAAGGCTTTGCAGCCGCCTGTCATCGGCAAACACCACGACAACGCCATCGGAAAATGCCTCCAGCGCTTCGGCGGTCGCTTTTGACAGTTCCGCGTCCTTTTCACCGTAATTCACACCGAAGGACACCTTGCCCTGCGACGCTTTGTCCTCGATCTGTTCCGGTGAAAGCGCGGTCAGCAGGTCGCTGTTTTGCCTTCGCTGGTTGTAATCGTTCACACACCACGCGACAGTGGCTTCCAGCAAGCCCTTCACGTCGGAAATGCCCTCGTCATAGGGGACGGTGACCGTCTGGATCTTGTTTTTCTTTGTCGCCGCCGATTTCACATTGACGCTGATCTGCAACATACCATATTTCCTCCTGCCATACGGTGAATTCTATTCCTATTCTAACACTTGGTGGTGGAAAATTCAATAGTATTTACAAGAGCATTTTCTTTGACAGAGACAGTTGACTTTGGCTGCTGCCATCGCTATAATGAAATACAAGAACCGAAGGAAAAATTCATAGAGAGAATGCCATTACGGAGGGAATAACAAATGACACAAGAACAGTTTTATGCGGAGATTGCGCGGAGAATAAAGGTGATCGTCAATGATATCTCGCGTGAAGAATATGACGACATTCTGACAGTCGCATCCATTGATTCGTCGTGGTGCGGAACACAGGGTACGCAGGCGGACGGCATCAAAGAATGGTCGGAATGGCTGCACGGTCAATTTGCTTTGTGGGCAGAAGACGACGGCAAAGCGTATGTGGTTGACCTGTTTGATGAGCAATATATGGACATTCTTCAGACCGAAGGCACCTATGCTTTTGTCACCTACACGGCGACGAATCATGGGGAACCGCTTGATTTCTGGTTTGAATTTGAATGCACCTATGATGAAAATGAGCAAGTAAAAATTGTGTGGAATGTCAATATATGACGATAATCAACAGAGCGTGCCGCTGTCATAGCAGCCCCTGTTCTTTTGCGATTGACGGATGGAAACGATTTGCAATTTAAACATAATAAAGCACATTTGGTTTTAAAAAGATTGGTTATCATAAAACGGATAACCGTCTTCACAAGCCCAATGTGCTTTTTTCAAATAATAAAATTTAAAAAATTTAAAAAAACAAAACTATTTTTCCTTGTCCGTCGTATACACTAATGGACGTCCAAAGAACCCAATCAAACAGCGGAAAGCGGGGTGACAGCAGCCATGACAGACGAACAGCTCGTCTTTATCATTGTCAGCTTTGGCAGCGACAAGGCGAAAGAACGGCTGATTCTGCGGTATTACGACCATATTTACGCCTTTGCCTATCGTCGGCTTGACAATGCGGACGACGCGTATGACGCGGTGCAGGAAATCTTCATCAAGGCGATGAACGCGCTCCCGTCCTTTGACAAGCGCCGCGCTTCTTTCAAGACATGGCTGTATGCCGTCGCCTCGAATTATCTGCGCGATTGTTTTAAATGTTTTTATAAACGGCGCGTCGAAGGGATTTCCACCTCTGTCAATGAAGAAATCCCTCTGGACGAACGCTTTGAGGAAACCGTCGAAACGCGTGCGCTGGCGGCGCAGATCATGGCCTATCTGGAAAAAAGCGACTACTGCGCTTATCAAATCGTGGAGCTGAAAATTTTCGGAGACATGACCTTTGAAGAGATCGCCGCCATGCTGCGGCTTTCCCCGAATACCGTCAAGACCCGCTATTATGCCGCTGTCAAAAAATGCAGAAAGGAGTTTTCACAGTGATTCACAAAACCGACATTCCCTATCCCACTGCCGCACAAAAAAAGCAGTCGGTGGCTCAGATCATCCGAAAGACCAAGCCGTCCCGTGTGGGAGCGGTTCGCTTCTTAATCAATGCCTACCGTGAAATCGGACCGGCTACGGTTCTCCGCAATTCGCTTGGCATATTCGGTATGTCAGCGGCCGCCTTTGCCGTCGGAATGGCATGGGTGCTGATGGAATATGACCCGTCCTTTGCCGAAGAGGGGAACATCGCGCCGGTGCTGGCGATCTTTTTCTTTGGCTCTCCGCTGGTGCTGCTGCTCACCGATTTCCTCTACCGTCTGCGTGAAAAGCCGCTGGGCGTGTACGAAATGCAGAGCGCGTATAAATACACCGCGCGTCATCTGATTCTGCTGCGTATGCCGCTTTTCTCCCTGGGAACGGCGGCGCTGGATCTGGCGGCGGCGCTGACGTGGTGCAGTCTGCGGGGAACGCAGTACCTGCCGCAGATGATCGGACTCATCGCGTCGGGCGTGATGCTTTATTCGCTGCTGAATGTCGCGCTCTTCAACCGCTTCGGACTGACGGGTTGTATCGGATGCGCCGTCATATGGGGATTGCTGACGCTTGGATTTGCCTATTTAAATCCCGCGCAGCAGTACGCCTTGATGACAGGCATTCCCTTTGCGGTACACATGCTGTCCGGTGCGGCTATGGCGGCTCTGCTCACGCTGCTGGTAAGAATTTTTTACCAAAGACCCATGTGTTTAATTCGTAATTCGTAATGCGTAATTCGTAATGATAAGGAGAAAAAAATATGCTGGAAATCAAAAATGTATCCAAATCCTTCAAGGATTTCAACGTGCTCAAAGACGTGAATCTCACCTTTGACAAAGGGGTTTACGGACTGCTTTCCCCGAACGGCGCGGGAAAGACGACGCTCATTAAAATGATCGTCACGCTGCTTCATCCGGACAGCGGGGACATTCTGTGGAACGGCGAAAACATCGCCTCGCTCGACGGCAGTTACCGGGAGTTGGTGGGCTATCTGCCGCAGAAATTCGGCTATTACCGCGACGATTCCCCCACGCAGTTTCTCACCTATATGGCGGCGCTTAACGGCGTGGACACGGCTGTCGCCAAGGAACGCTGCCAAAAGCTGCTCGAACGGGTGGGTCTGAGCGACGTCACGCACAAGAAAATGAAGAAATTCTCCGGCGGCATGATTCAGCGCGTCGGCATTGCCAACGCCCTGATGAACGACCCGCAGATCGTCATCTTCGACGAGCCGACGGCGGGACTTGACCCGATGGAGCGCGTGCGCTTCCGCCATATTCTCGCGGAGCTGGGCAAGACGAAAATCGTCATTCTCTCCACCCACATCGTCAGCGACATCGAGAAC
>CACWOA010000183.1 GCA_902762395.1 uncultured Ruminococcus sp. | reverse complement strand
TCATGCTGATTTTTCCGAAAGGAATGAACGGAAACCACAGCCAATCCACTTTATGCAGCTCTACATCAGCCATCCTGATGAGCCGCAATTCGTTTTCATTCATGTAGAAAACCTCCTAAAAATTTAAAATTGAACACCAAAAATGCTCCCGACAAAAATATTTGTGGGAGCAGTATCCATAATTGCATTTTCAAAATTTCTGTGATAGAATATAATCAAATGACAAACCACAGGGGCAGGTGAGCGTATGCATACCAGATATCGTATCTATTCTCTGTCGGCAAGGGCAATTTTGAGCTATGCACAAGCGGAGAATGACCAGTATATTTTTCGACTGAGCCGCAAGGCAACGGAGAAATGCAAGGTCTATGGAGCCGCGCATGAGCAGGATGACAACGCGTTATTCTATCAGATCATGTGCGTCCTACGTGGCGATGGCTTCGTCATTCCGAGGAAACAACAGGTCATTCCCGACCTTGCGGACGTCATATTCTATGTGGACTTCGGAGGAATCTTTGACAGAAGCGGTTCAAACAAGTATCTGGAGCGGCAGAAGAAAGCGGAGGATATGTTCCGTCCTGAGGGAATCACGCTTGACTTCGGCAGGGGAGAACAGCACTACCGCGCCTTTGAACGCTCCGGAAGCATGAGCCGACAGGCGAAGCTCTCCTTCATCAGAGCGGATTTATATGAGCCAGTCCGGCGCAGAATCATGATGGATATGACGGTCACTCAATGCAAACTCTCCCAGCTTTATGCTTACAACGGGCTGATGCTGTCAGGAGGAACCCGCATTGACGGCATTGAAATCACCAGACCGCACCGCGTGATTGTGGTTGACAATCCGAGTACTCTGACACATGCCCGTGTCATTACAGTGAAAGAAAACGGAACAAGACGCGGTTTCAAATGCTACCAGCGGGTAGAAAGAAATGAAGGAATCTTCTCAAGCCGCTTTGACGGGGAAGGCTTGATCTCCAAAGAATACGCCAAGCTGATTGACAAAAAGCTCTGCGGAAAGCAAATTCATTCCTCATTTCAGATTCGTATGCCCTTCATCAAGGGAATGCTGCACAAGGTGGATTTCAAGGATTTCGTGCGAAGCGCGGGCTGTACCTATGTCACGGATATTTATGGAATCCGTCATCCGATAGAAGAGATTGACATTGTTCTGACCAGAACCATGTTCAAGGGCTATGGCTGGCTTCGGGAGAACAATATGACGTGGGAGGATTATCTGTCGGTATTTGAAAAATATCACCACGCACTCTACATCACCAACACCGACAAACCGGAAGCGCAGCCATACACAGAACTGAATTATCAGTTTCTGAACACCCTTTCCATCACCGCCGAGGAATTTCGCCCAGCCGATCTGCCGGACGGCTGGGAACACAGCCCTTCCGACGAGGAACGTCACTGGCTGACCAAAGCCACAGAACAGCGATATTATGACCTTTGCGCCAATGAGCAATACCGCAGGGAGTATTTTGTCAAAAAGAACAGTGCCATCGGACGATGTGTCAAGAGGAATCCACGGTTTCTTGATGAGCCGATATGCGTGAAGGAACTGGACGATGCGGCGGCTCATGTCCTGAAACAATATGCGCTGGGGCGGTTGATCGTATCGGGCGACAATCGTTTTTTATCGGGCGATTTGCTGGAATTGATGACGCTTATGGTTGAATCAGGAACAGAAACAATTAAGGGACACAATCGACGGGCTTTTACCTTTTATTCAGTGGCATTTACGCAATATTTTATCAAAAACTCGTTTTACGCGCCGGGGGCGGCTTACGAACGCAGCGAAAAATGTACGCTGCTTCGCAATCCCCATATTGCCCGCAACGAGGAAATTCAGCTTGCTCCCTATCAGAAGGTCGAGCAGATGAGGAAACATTATCTCGGACATCTGCACGACGTGGTCATGGTGGACGCGGGTATGCTGGCAGCGGAGCGTCTGGGCGGCGCGGATTACGACGGAGATATGATCAAGACCATTGCGGACCCGATCGTCAACGAATGTGTCAAGCGCAACTACGAATTCGGCAGTATGGATAATTCAGACAATTTACCGCTTCTGTATATTCCCACGGAAAAACCGGTCGTCAGGAACGCGGCGGATTGGCACGATTGTTTTCTCACCATACGGGACACCTTTTCTTCCCGAATCGGACAGATCTGCAATGCCGCCTTTGACCGCAGCATTATCGCTTACGACGAGAATTCCACCGCGGAGGAACGCGAACGCTGCCGCGAAGAAACAGAAGTGCTGGCGATCCTGATCGGTCTGGAGATAGACTCGGCAAAAAGCGGAGTGAAGCCGTATCTGGACGATTATCTCAGGAAAAGAACCACAGTGCGGAACAAATTTTTGCAGTACAAGGTGCTGCTTGACGACGACGGAGACACCGCGTGGTATGAACCAAAACCGGCGGAAAAGAAAAAGGCATTTTTCGCAAACACCGACTGGTCTGCCGTTACGTCCAATGTGGAGCGATTGCCCTACCTTGCGGAAATGCTCAGATTGCACACGCCAAAATTGAAGCCCAAGCCCGCCAAAGACAGCGAGCTTTTTGCCTTTGCCGTCGTTCCCGACTGGAAGGACAAACTTGACCAGAAAATTCTCGCAGCCGTCACCGCGCTGTTGAAGGATTACGAGGCGTGCCTATCCAGAATCCGCGCCTGTCGCGCGCCCATTAAGCACAAGGCAAAACAGAACGACATCGAGCGTATATTATACTCCCGTGGACAGGAGGAAGAATTTGATTCTGATACCCTGTACGCTGTGTTTTCGGAACTGCATCCCAAGCGCGTGTCCGATATCCGCCATGAAATAACAGAACGGCAGTGGCACATGATGGACAAAGAGGAACGGCTGGATTTCCTTGCCGACTTCCTGCCCGAATATGGGGAGTATTATGATTTGCTCTCGGACTTCCGCTTCGGAGGTTATCGGATATTGGGCGATCTTATCTGCGATATTGACGACGAGAACAACGCCGAAGAACGCAAGAAGTTGTTCCGCAAGACGGATTCGGAAGCATTTACCGAGATGATGAAGGCATATCTGTACAAACCGTTTTCACAAAGCTATCGGGAAGCGGTGGCGAAGGTCTGCCGCAGCCGTCTTGACAAAATCGTCAGATCGAGGCTTGCGGTGCAATATGTGGTGGCAATCGGCAAGCGGAATCTGCTGTGGGATTTGCTGCCCGACAAGGTGGAACACACCGTATTGGGGGTGAAACGCCGTGATCAATGAACGTGAGGAATTTCTCGCCTATACCGAACAGCCTATATATTCCGCACAGAACAAGCGTGACACAGCGTATATGGGGCGGTTCACCTTTGATATGCTGCTGGATTTTGAGGGGCTGTCAAGGGTGCTGACCATTGTGGCGAGAGGCTATATGTGGCAGGGTGAAGAACCAGATATCGAACGCGCTGCCCGTGCGCTTCGGGCGTGGGGCAGCGTGCCGGACAGCAAAAAAGCCAGCCCGAAGGAAGACTGGCAATATCAGACTCAATTTTCCGATTTACACGGGGAATTCCCCGAACTGGTGGACGAACAGGGCGCGGGCTGGTTCTGCCGCCATGTTCACGGCATTTGCGATTTTGTGAAGACGAATCCCGATGTAACGAGCAAACCCGCGCAGGAGCATTGCAAAAGGCTGTCGCGTGGCTTCGACAACGCCTGGAGGAACAAGGTGCTGCAATTCCAGACACCGATTTTCTCGCCCACAACAAGGGGCGCGTGGGTACTCCGCTTTGACGACATTCTTGCCGACGCAAAGGAACAGGGACGGCTGCGCGACAGGGACATTCTTCTTTCTTCTGCCGTAAAACAAATCATCTCCGCAGAAACGCCGGAGGACGTTCCCACGGAGGTGGTGGAACTGCTCGTCAGATACTATTACGCCAACAATCAGGACGACAACGAGTGGGTTGTCCTGCCCGTCACCAACTTTGACGCCTATTTCGGCAACACCAACTTCAGCCGAAAATGGTGGAACAGAGTTCCCGACAGCATTATCATGAAGCAGAAGCAGCGCTACGGGGTGTGCAGGTATTCCCTGCAAGAGACAATCAAGGCAGCAAATGAAAAATAGTATTTCTGTCAATCGAACCCAAAAAACGGCTCAAATTGCCCGATTTAAGCCGTTTTGGGGATAGGTGGGTACTTTTCCAAACGAGAGGATTCAATCGCTCTTAGTGCCACACTTAGGGCAACAGGGGCGGTTATTCGTCCTGCATTACATCAATCATCAGTTTTATGCCAAGCCTGAAGCCATTGATGAACATATCCCGCTCTGATATAGAGGATATATCCGTCACGGATTC
>CACWOA010000182.1 GCA_902762395.1 uncultured Ruminococcus sp. | reverse complement strand
CTCGGTGAGCGCCTTCCGGTCTTTGACTTTCGGCTTAAAAAATAAATTGGCATATAATGGGATGGTTTCGTCCGGGAACGGCGCGTCGGGTCGGTAACGGGGTGTGATCCGGTTCACGCGGCGAAGCACCCGGCGGCATTCCCTCCGATACCAGCGCTGTTTTTTCCGGCTGATGTCGTACACGGTCTATGCTTCCTTTCCTTTGGGTCTGACACACTGAAAGTGTTCCTTTGCCGTCTGCGTCATGGGATAGACCCTTTCGGGCGGCAGCAGCGGGGTGATATCCTCCCCTGCGTCCGCTTTTGCTTTGATGAATTTCACCCGGTCGGTGATATCCTCTATGCCGAGAATCCAGTCTGTGACGTAGTGCCTGACGACCTGACCGCGCAGACCGAGCTGCGCCGAACGGTAGGGCAGGGGATGACCGTGGGGGTCGCGCTCCGGGTCCCATTGACAGCGGATATCCGACTGTCTGACCTGCTGCTTCCATTCCTGCTGAGAAACTCCCGATTCGGGAAACCAAGAGGACAGCACCGCGTTTTCAAGCAGCCGGTCGAATGCTTCGCGCCGGAGGTCGATGGCGAGAATATGCTCCTGTCCCTCTTTTTGCGCCCAGCCGCTGCGGTACATCATCCACAGGAAGGACGGCTTGATCCATGTCATGCGACCCAGTGCGAAATGCGGACCGAACGTGCCAAGCCGGACCGCCTCCCGCGCGATTTCCTCCCGGAATGCCTGATAGACCCGCACGCGTTTTTCGTCATACACGGCGCGGATTTCTATGAAATCATGTGGTATTGTTTTCATCAGTTTGCACCTCATCAAATATCAGATTGCTATAGGTCATATACAAATATGCCGCCATCAAAGAAAATGGGATGACCGTGTTGATCCTGATAAAAGGAAACCCTTTCAACACCCACTTTTCGGAATCCAAGGGTGTGCAGCAGGTGAACGGACGGCGTATTTTTCAGCGCTGTTCCGGCTATGCATCGCTGACTGTTTTCCCGGGGAAGGTTTGCCAATAATGCTTTAAGGCTTTCTTTTGCGTATCCTTGGCCATGATAGGCGCTGTGGAAACAGTATCCGCACTCGTATCCGCTGTCATTTTTATGAAAATCAACATAGCCAATCATTTCATCATGGAGACAAACGGCATAAAACATATGTTCTCCTCCGTGTGAAACATCTGCCCATTGCTTGGTCTTGGCTTTGACTTCCGGTTCAGTCGTTATGTGAGGTACATCGTATTTTGCATACGCCGACCGACCAAAATCTATCCAGATTTCCAACAATTTATCCCAGTCATTCTCCTCAATCAACCGAATTGTCAGCCTTTCCGTTGTCAGCATGCCGACACCTCCTGTGAATTTTGACGGTCATACGACAGGAAAGGGGGATTGCTTTTCCCTGTCGTTTTCCGCTGTGCTATTGACGCAGCGAAAAATATAACGTATAATAAAATTGATAACATGAAAAGATCGAAAGAAAAAGAGGTGCGGTCATATGGGGATTATCAAAGCGACGACCGGCGCGGTCGGCGGCGTGCTGGCGGATCAATGGCTGGAAATGTATTACTGCGACAGTATACCGCAGGGCATTCTGGCGCAGAAAGGGAGCAAACGGATCGGCCCCAACAGTTCCAACACCAAGGGCAGCGAGGACGTCATCAGTGACGGCTCGATCATTGTGGTCAATGAGGGACAGTGCGCCTTGGTCGTGGAGATGGGAAAAGTCATCTCCGTGCATGATAAGCCGGGCGAAAACGTCTTTCACAGTGACCGCAGTCCCAGCATTTTTTCGGGCAAGGGACTCAAAGGAATGGGCAAAAGCATCATCGACCGCGTGGGCTTCGGCGGGGATGTGAATATTCATCAGGCCGTGGTGTATCTTGATCTGAAAGAACACTTCGGCAGTCCCTTTTCGCTCTCCTGTCCCGTGAATGTCAGGGACGAGGAAACGGGTCTGGAACTGACCGCAACGGTGCAGATGAGCGGCCGGTTTTCTTTCAAAATCACCGACCCGCTCACTTTTTATCGGGTAGTCTGCTTTAACAGCGCCGGAACGGTGTCATTGCATTCGGTGCAGCCCCAGTTGGAAGCGGAGTTCAACACCGCCGCGATGGAGGCGGTCGGCCAGATCTGTGCCGGCGGCATTACCCCCTCCGACTTGCCCGCCTATGCCGAAAAAATTGCCGACAGAATCAAGGAATGCATGACGCAGCAGTGGATTTCTCTGCGCGGCTTCACGGCGGTATCGGTAGCCGTCAGCCAGTTGCAGCTCCTGAGCAAAGACCTCAAGACCCTCCAGACCTTCGAGCGGGACAAAATGCTGCGTGATCCCACCATGGCGGCCGCCACGCTGATCGGCACGCAGGCGCAGGCCATGGAAATGGCGGCGCAGAATCCCGGCGGCGGGGTCGGCTTTGTGGGGGTAAACCCGGTATCAAATGCCGCCCCGTCTCAGCCGCCTAAACTGTGGTACTGCGCGACCTGCGGGAAGTTTTGCTCCTCCCGTTTCTGCCCCGATTGCGGCGCGCAGCGGCAGGACGGATGATTTTTATTGCGTAATATGTGTTTATGATCGGCGGAATGTGCCTTGTTTTTTTGGAGGGACATTCCGCTTTATTTTGTTTCGGCAGACGGCATCAATCCGAAATGTTTTTCCAAAACTGCCAAGGTTTCCTCCACCGTGGCAGTTTCCTGACGCACCAATGTGAAAAAGCCGCTTTCGGCAAATTCACGGTATCTCTCAGGGCTGTTGATTTCCGCAATGCACGCCTTAAAATTCGCCATAGTCGCTGTCGGGTTTTCCGACTGACCGATTTGTTCCAGCAGAAATTGCTTTTCGGGATCATCGCGGTCAAAAAATCGCTCCACCGACAGCGACGGCGAACTGAGCATAATCGCGACATGACGGTAATCCGATATTTCGCGAAGAAGGTCGAGCGGGATATTGGTATCCACAAAAATTTTCTTCCCCATGCGGCTGAGGTAAAGCAGCTCGATGAGTTCCAATTGCGCGCCCTCGCGGCAGCAGCCGTCAAACCACGCCGCATATTCTGACGGCGTGCGGCTGAGAAATTCCTGCCATCCCGACATGGTTTCAAAATAACTTAAATGCGGTTGATGCTCCCGGTCGATCAGATGAAAAAGCCGCTCCGTGTAATTTTCACCGCAGATCAGACCGTCGTATTTTTGCGCCAGCAGCTTGACAGCGGTAGATTTGCCCGCGTATGCCGTGCCGTTGATAAAATAAACATTCCAAAAGGCTTTTTTAATGAGATTGCTCTGTAATTCGATCATATTCCCTCATTCTACAGTAAACTCCGTCCATTCGATGTGATTGTATTCCATCACTTCGCCCGACCGTTTCATGCCCCATTTTTCATAAAAGGCAACCGCGTTCTCATTGGCGATTAAATAAACGGCAATGTCCTTTTCTCCTCCGGCGATTTCGTGGGCGGTTTTCATCAGACGGGTGCCGATGCCCTGTTTCTCATAGGCTCTGTCCACGCCGAGATCGGTGACATACAGCCAGTAGGCAAAATCGGTCAGCCCCAGCAGCACCCCTACGATCACGCCGTTTTCATTTTGCGCGACAAGGCTGATGGACACATTCCGGAGCAGTCGTTCGATTCTCTCCGCAAACCGCTCTTTGGGGTACTGTGAACCGAGGTCGGTGCGTTTGAGAAAGTCGATGTATTCTTCCGTCGTCAGACGGCGGCTTTGGATGGTAACGGTTTCGTTCATGGTCTGTTATCCTCCCGCGGCAGTGTAAACCTATATCGGCAAATCGGGCGGTTTTCGCCATGGTACAGCCCGATGCCCTCGAATTCCTTGACAAAGCCGCATTTCTCCATCACGCCGCGCGAGGCGGTATTTTCCGCGACGCATACGCCGAGAACATACGGCAGCCCCCACCGTGCCATCATGACGGGAAGAAAAGCCGTCACCGCTTCGGCGGCGTATCCCCTGCGGGTGAACGCCTCTCCGATGTGGTAGCCGATTTCCCAATCGCCGTTCCCCATCGGTACCAGTTCCACATGACCGATGTTGCAGCCCTGTTCTTTCAAAAGAATCGGGTACACCTGCGGCGCGGTTTTATCGTCGTAGTGAGCGGCGAGAAATTGTATCGTTTCCCGCGCGTCCTCCACCGTTTCAAAGACTTCGTCGGACTGAAAGCGGCGGTTGGCGTCGTCAATCGAAAGCAGATGCACCGCTTCCGCCATGCTTTCGTCAAATTTTTGGAGGATCAGCCGATCGGTCTGGGTCACAATCGCTTCGTTTTTCATACGCAGGTCAGCTCCTTGTTATGATAGTAACAAAAAAGCTATAAATGAGCATATTCGTTATATTGTACAAAGGACAATGGAC
>CACWOA010000181.1 GCA_902762395.1 uncultured Ruminococcus sp. | reverse complement strand
AGGTGTTTTTGCAAATATTGTGTTCATTTCTTTTGCAAGGAGCGATCTCATTTTTCCTTTAAGCGAACTTCCGGGAATTATCGGAAGATTAGTCCTGCTATCCTTGATAACAGGAGAGTCTACAGCACCAATAGCGGCAAAGGCAGTTGAACCGCCAATGTGCATTCCTGTCTCAACTAAAATGTTGCCTGTGATCTGTATTTTTGTAAGCATTTTATCTTCCTCCTTAATTATCCTTGCCACCATTATATTTATGGAATGCAACCAACGCCTCCAGCCTCAAAAGCCCCGCGAAGTGGTCAAAACGGGAAAGAACCTCTATCTCTTTTACCACGCCCAGAACACGGCGGTGCTTTGCGAATGCGGCTTCCTTTCCAACCCGGAGGAGGAGGCGCTTCTCAATACCGACGAATACCAGACCAAGGTCGCCTATACCATCTACCGCGGCATTCTTTTGTATGAGTGGGGCGATGGGCAGCAGTGACCGGATGTTCGTTATGGCAGCCCCGTTTTTCCGTCAGTGACGCATCACTGAACGTTGTTATTTCACTTTCCGCTTCTTACTGAAAATGATGCAAATCAATTGACTTTTTTAGGAACTGTGGTATAATATAAGAACATACCAACAGAAAGAAGTGGAGTTTGTGTCTGTTCAAAAGAAGATTTTTAAGGGTATTGCTTTAGGGGCGCTGACAGCGGGGCTTTTGCTGGTGCCTTTGGGGTGCGGCAAGGTCATGCCGCCCCGGGATGTCAAGGTGGGCGGCGTTGCCTATGCCGTCAGCACGACGGATTTTGTGGTGACGCTGTCGGATTTTGATGATTACGAGGGTTTGAAGCAATTGGAACATCTGAAAACCCTTGATATCAGCGCCCTCGATCTGACGACGGAGCAATACGACGCGATTGCGGCGAAGGTGGACGATGACGTCAGCATTCTCTGGAATGTCCCGGTGGGGGAGAAGAAATTTCTGAATACCGAAACCGAATTGACGCTTTCACCCGACGAACTGACCGCGCTTCAGAATAACAGGAAGTACTTCCGCCGGATTGACAGCGTGACGCTGGACGGGTCCTGCAAATTGACCGAAGATCTGGCGGCGGCGGCGCAGGATCTGCGCAGCGATTTTCCCGACCTGTCCCTGACGCTTCAGTCCAAAGTGTACGGCGTCAAAGCGGACAGCAGCATGGACAAGCTGACGCTCGACAACATTGCCATTTCCGACCTGAATCAGTTGAAACTCGCCATGCAGGTGTTTCCGAATATCAAGACATATGAAATGTGCTACTGCGGTTTGTCCAATGACGTGATGGGCGGACTGCGGGAAGAATATCCCGACGTCAATTTTGTCTGGGTCGTCGTGTGCGGCAGATTTCAGGTGCGCACCGATGCGCAGGTCTTTTCCACATGGGAGTATGAGAAGGCGCCCCAGTATAACGAAAAGACATTTTCTCCTATATTTAAATACTGCACGGAGCTGAGAGCGCTGGATGTGGGGCATCACAGCATTGCCGATCTCAGCGAGCTGACCAATCTGAAAAAACTCCAGGTGCTGGATCTGACCGATAATCTCGTGACCGACATTTCGCCTCTGGCGGAGCTGGAGGATTTGCGATATCTGGTATTTCCCTATAACAAGGTCAAAGACCTTTCGCCCCTCGAAAACAACAAGAATCTGGAAGACCTGTGCATTATCAACAACAACCGGATCAAAAACGCGTCCGTTGTCACCAAGCTTCCCAATCTGAAGCGGCTGTATATTTCGTACTGCAAGATCAGCGATGAAGAAATGGAAGTCATTGTCAACGGAATCCCCAAAGACTGCGAACTGCAAAACAAGTATTATGATCTTAACGTCGGCAGCGGCTGGCGCTGGAATGAGCGCGTCACCGCGCTTCGTGAGGCGTTTGGTCACTGGAAAAAGGTGAAGGAGTTCCATAGCTGGGATGATGTGGTGTATTATTGATGAACAGAGTTAATGAGGATTTCCGCGTGAAATACAGACATCGGATGATGAAACGGTGGGCGGTGTGGCTGATGACCGGGGTGTGTCTGTGCCTTCTTTCGGGCTGCGCACACAGCATTACGATTGGCGGTCAGTCCTATGACCCGGACACGACCGCCGTCTCGATCACGGACGTCACCTTTCGGGATTACGCGCAATTGAAAAAACTGCCGAAGCTCTCGCAGCTTGACCTGACGGCGCTGCCTCTTTCCCCTGAGGAATATGAGAATATCGTCTCTCAGGTGGGGGAGGGGGTAGTGATCCGCTGGAACGTCCCCTTGGGCGGGACGCGGTACCCCGATACGACGGAGGCGCTGCATTTGTCAGAGGGCGATCTGCCGCAGGCTGTGGGCGTATTGCCTTATTTCAACCGTCTGCAAAGCGTTGCCATTGACGACAGCGAGCTGTCGGAAGACCTGTGCCGCGTGATAGAAACGGTTCGTGAAAAGAACCCGGACGCGGATATCCAATGCCGCTGCCGTTTTCTGGGCAGGGAGATTGACAACGCCACCGAAAAACTGAATCTGAACGATACCACCGTTTCCGACCCCGACGATATCCGGCGCGTTGTGCGCGCGTTCCCCCGCATTCAGACCCTCGAAATGTGCAACTGCGGTCTCAGCGACGAACAAATGGGACAGCTCCGGGAGGATTTCCCTGACGTCACCTTTATCTGGATCGTCCGGTTTGATCGCTTTGCGGTGCGGACGGATGTGAAGGTGTTTTCCACACTGGGATATAAAAAGTATTACGATGTGACAGAAGAAACCTTCCGACCTTTGTTTTTGTACTGCACCGAACTGCGCGCGCTGGATATCGGGCATCATAATGTGAAGGATATCAGCGATATCACCCATCTGAAAAAATTGCAGGTGTTGATTCTGACAGACAATGCCATCGAGGACATCTCCCCGCTGGCGGAGCTTCCCGCGCTTTGCTACGCGGAACTTATCAACAATCAGATTGAAGACGCGTCCCCCCTGACCCGATTGGAGCAGATAGAGGACGTCAATCTGAGCTACAACCCTGATTTGAAAAATGCGTCTGAATTGGTCAAATGCAAAAATCTGAAACGGCTTTGCATCTATAACAGCAACCTGACATCCGGGGAAATCAACACGTTAAAGGAGCATCTGCCGGGGAAATGCAGGTTCATTTATACGGCGTTTGACGCAACGCATGAAAAGCGAAAGAGAATCAAGCAGGCTTTCTTCCAGTGGGAATCGGTGGAGGAATTTGATTACAACAGCGAAAAGCTGTTTACACTAAAAAGACGATAAGTCGTAAATACGACGGATTATCACTGCGGCAGGCACATCCAACAGAGTTGTCTGTCGCAGTTGTTATTTCATCAGCAAGGCGGTATAAAACAATGGCAAAAGCAAAAAATGTCTATGTGTGCAGCGAGTGCGGCTACGAGTCGGGCAAATGGTACGGCAAATGCCCCTCCTGCGGGGAATGGAATACCCTCGAAGAACAGGTGCGGGAACCGGCGCCCGCGTCGTCGGGACTGCGGCGGGGCGGCGCGGCGGCGGCGGGCGTGACGCTGACCGCGTCCGACCTGCCCGTGGCGATACGGGATATCAGCACCGCCAGCGAACCCCGCTACAGCACGGGCATGGGGGAACTCGACCGCGTGCTGGGCGGAGGTATCGTGAAAGGGTCGCTGATTCTGCTGGGCGGCGACCCCGGCATCGGCAAATCCACCATCCTGCTGCAAATCTGCGAGTTTATGGGGCAGGATAAGAAGATATTGTATGTTTCCGGCGAGGAATCCCGCCGGCAGCTCAAGCTCCGCGCCATCCGGCTGGGCGTCAGCAGCGAAAATCTGTATGTGCTCGCCGAAACCGACGTGGAGCGCGTCATTGAAAACATCCGCGTGATGAAGCCGGACATGGTGATGATCGACTCGATTCAGACCATGTGCCTCAAGGATCTCAGTTCGTCCCCCGGCAGCGTGGTGCAGGTGCGGGAATGCACCAACGCCGTCATGCGCAACATCAAGGCGCTGGAAATCCCGACCGTATTGGTGGGTCACGTCAACAAGGACGGCGCGATCGCGGGACCGAAGGTGCTGGAGCATGTGGTGGACGCGGTGCTGTATATCGAGGGCGACCGCCATTTGTCCTACCGCATTCTGCGGGCGGTCAAGAACCGCTACGGCTCTACCAATGAGATCGGCGTGTTCGATATGCAGGACAACGGGCTGCGGGAGGTGGAGAACCCCTCCATGATGCTGCTGTCGGGGCGTCCGGTCAACGTGTCCGGCACTTGTGTTGCCTGCACCATCGAGGGGACGCGCCCCATTCTGGCGGAGGTGCAGGGATTGGCGGCGTCCTCCGGCTTCGGCAATCCGAGGCGTATGTCCACCGGCTTCGATA
>CACWOA010000180.1 GCA_902762395.1 uncultured Ruminococcus sp. | reverse complement strand
TCATTCCTGACCATATATTTGTATTTTTATAATTATACCATAATTCTCATGATGGTGTCAAGTCATTTTCCCTACCACATATGCAAAATTTGCATAAATTTTGCATATGATACACAAAAACAACACACGCAATTCGTCAAATTTGCGTGTGTTGTTTTTTTCATGATTCGCTGTGCGTCACGCCGGGCAACGCAAAGCGCTGTCTTATTTTGTAACTGTCAGCATCTTGACAATACACTTTCTGATGATATCCACCGGGATAATGGCGAACGCCAGCAGAAGCACCGCGCCCCACTGCGAGAGTGTCAGACCGTAGCACTGGAACACTTCGCCGCCGAAATAGGTGAGAATCACCTGCACGGTGGAAATGAGCAGCATGATTTTGAGGAAATTCTTGTTGCGGGTAATGCTGTCAAAGAGATTGATTTCATCCGTGCGGGCGTTAAAGGCGTTGAACACCGCCGTGAAGATGAAGAAGCAGAAGTAGCCCGTCAGATGATATTTCGACAATCCCGTCGGCAGGGCATTCCATTCAAAGAACCAATTGCCGCCGATCAGCAGTAAGACAAGGCTCACGACGACGGTGTAAGCCGCGCCCACCAGAATGGACGACCACATCGGGTTGCTGATGATGCTCTCGTCGCGCTTCTTGGGCTTTTCACGCATGAAGCGCTTGAGCGCGGGTTCGCCGCCGAACGCCAGCGCCGCCAGCGTGTCCATGACAAGGTTGACCCACAAAATCTGCGTCACCGACAGGGGGTTATCCATTTGCAGCAGCGGGCAGATAAAGGAAATCAGCACCGCCGAAATATTGATGGTGAGCTGGAAGACAATGAATTTGCGGATGCTGTTGAAAATCGTGCGTCCGTAGAGAATCGCCTTGTCGATGGAGAGGAAGTTGTCGTCGAGGATAACGATATCGCCCGCTTCCTTGGCGACCTCGGTGCCGCCGCCCATGGCGAATCCGACGTCCGCCTTTTTGAGCGCGGGGGAGTCGTTCACGCCGTCGCCCGTCATGCCGACCACGAGGTTTCTCTCCTGCGCGATGCGCACGAGACGGCTCTTGTCGGAGGGCAGCGCGCGCGCAATGACGCGAATCTTGCGCAGCACCTTGCGAATCTCTTTGTCGGTCATACCCGCGAGTTCATCCGACGTAAACACCAGATCGGTGTCCTTTTTGAGAATGCCCGCGTCCTTGGCGATGGCCACGGCGGTTTCCTTGCGGTCGCCCGTGATCATAACGACCTGCACGCCGGCGCGCTTGACTTCGCGGATCGCCTGGATGGATTCGGGGCGCACCTCGTCGCGGATGCCGACGAAACCGACCAGCGTCCATGCGTCCTCCGGCAGATTGCCGTCGCGGATCACGCTCTCGGAGGTGGCAAACGCCAGCACGCGAATGGCGCGCACCGCCAGTTCGTCCATCTTCGCGTCGATCTCGGCGGCGTTGGTCAGGGGTTTGCGGTTGCCGTCCTCATCGTAATAATATTGGCACTTTTTCAGCATCTTCTCAGGAGCACCTTTGATAAGGGTGATATTGTAATCGCCCTTGACGGTAGACGCGGAATATTTGTTGGTGCTGTTAAAGGGAATGGCGCTCACTTTAGGCGCGTTGAAGGTCTTGTCGGCGTCCACCGCGAAGCCCAGCACGGCGCGTTCGGTAGCGTTGCCGCCCACGATTTTGAGGTGTTCCCCCTCGCCGGAGATCACCGAATCGGTGTTGTTTTTGATGCTCAGGGTGATCAGATTGCCCAGCTCGCCGGGAATCTCGGTAATCCCCTTGTATTCCTTCAGATTGCCGTCGATAAAGGTGACGACCTCGAGCTTGCCCTTGGTGATGGTGCCGGTCTTGTCGCTGAAAAGGATATTCAGGCTGCCCGCCGTCTCGATGCCTACGATCTTGCGGACGAGGACATTATCCTTGAGCATTTTGCCCATATTCATGGCGGACACCAGCGCCACCATCAGCGGCAGTCCTTCCGGCACCGCCATCACGATGATGATGACGGCAAACATCAGCGCGTTGACAGCGTCGTGAATGACGTTGCCGTAATTGGCAAAATACGCCGTGATCTCCGCGCCGTTGAAATGATTCTGCACAAAGAAGCGCTGAAACAGGTACGCCACCGCAATGAGTCCGCCGCCGATGTAACCGAATTTGCTGATGCCGTCGGCTAACTTGGAGAGCTTGACCTGCAAGGGGGACTGTCTGTCGTCGTCCGCCTGCAATTCGCTGGCGATCTTGCCGTAGACGGAATTGTCGCCCACGACGGTGACTTCCATCACGCCGTTGCCGGAACATACCACCGCGCCGCGGAATACCTTGTACTCGTTGAGAAAGTCCATCGGCTCGTCGGGTTCCACATAGTCATCGGGAACCGCAACCTTGCGCGCCTCTTTGCTCTCGCCGTTGAGCACCGACTGATCGACCTTCAGATCGCCGTCGATCAGCAGACCGTCGGCGGGGATTTTATCGCCCGACTGGAGCAGCACGCAGTCGCCCACCACCAGGTCGTTGATCGCCACCTCGACGATCTCGCCGTTGCGGTAGACCTTGCACATGATGCGGGAAGCCTCTTCCTGCAATTTCTGGAACGCGTTCTCGTTGTTGTACTCGGAATAGGTGGAAACGAGCGTCGCGATCAATATGGCGGCGGCAATGCCGATCGGCTCGTAAAACTTCACCTCTTCGGGATTGAGAATCGCCAGCGCCACATTGACGATCAGGGCAAAGCAGAGAATCCGGATCATGGGGTCGCCGAAATTGCCCCACAGCTTTTGCCAGAATGTTTCGCCCTGTTGTTCGGTCATGCTGTTGTCGCCGTATTTTTCTTTCGACGCGGCTACTTCAGCATCTGTCAAACCGAGTTTTTTCATCTGTTACTACCTCCTGATGATGCGTCAGACTGAGAGCCTATCCCAAAATTATACGCACACGTCTTGCTTGTCATTTTTCCGCCATACTGCGTTGCTTTCCCTTGCAATACGAAAGTATTGCTGCGGAAAAGCGCCTTGTCTGGCGAAAAACTGCCTGCGCAATCCGCGCACGGCTAATTCTGGGATAGGCTCTGAATTTCCGTCTGTCATCCGGCGGTCATGTCCCGAAGCGCAGCGGTTCATCGGTTCATACGACCATCAAATGCAGACATTTGAAATTCGTTGTTTTCATTATAATCCAGCTATTCCCTTTTGTCAATAGCCATTTACAAAAATTTGCCGATTTTTTCCATATTCACACTTCACACTAACCACTGACCACTCAGTATCCTAAAATGCCGGCGGCGGATTCGTCGTTGTCAATCCAGCTCTGCACCTCCACCACGCGGAAGACATCCTTGCTGTCGCGGATGTAGACCCGCTCTATGCCCGCGTTGATAATCATGCGCTTGCACATGGAGCAGCAGTTGGCGTTCTCCACATACGCGCCTGTCACCGCGTCCACGCCGACCAGAAAAAGCGAGCTGCCGATCATCTCGTTGCGGGACGCGCTGATGATGGCGTTCTGCTCCGCGTGAACGCTGCGGCACAGCTCGTAGCGTTCGCCGCGGGGAATCTGCAATTCCTCGCGGATGCACCGCCCCATATCGGTACAGTTTTTCCGTCCGCGCGGCGCGCCGACATACCCCGTGGAAATCACCTCGTCGTTTTTGACGATCACCGCGCCGAACCGCCGCCGCAGGCAGGTGCCGCGCTGCGACACCATTTCCGCCAAGTCAAGGTAATAATTGATTTTGTCCCGTCTTTCCATTTCGCATTCCTCCTGTTTTACAGTATTATCTCCACGTTCCGCGTATAGAACGTAATCTCTTTCACATCATCGCCGCCGTCTATGAACAATTCCACGAATTCGCCCGACTGCCTTCTCAATCGAGGCTCGTTCCGCTCGTTCGGCTGCGCCTCACTCGTGGGGCTTTGCCCCATATGCACTATCTTAGGCACTGTTCAAAAATAATCTGAACAATCTGACTTGTCTTTTTCGGCTCTGACTTCGTTGTCAAAGCTTGGAATACACCAAGTATTCCTGCGNNNNAGCTTGGAATACACCAAGTATTCCTGCGCTTCTCCGCCTTGTCATAGCCGAAAAATCCTGCGTCATCTTTGTCCATCTTATTTCCTCACAGTGCCTTATAGGGCAATGTCACCAATTTGGTACAAATTGTGGTAAATCCACCCCTACGCTGAGGCACTCCCACCGGCACTTCGTGCCACCTCCCTCAAAGAGGGAGGTGGCACGCCGCAGGCGTGACGGAGGGAGTGATTTTCCCTAAGTTGTGGATAGTGAATCACTAATCACTAACCACTAATCACTCCCCACTCCCCACTTCCCACTAAATTTTCATTTCCTCTTACAATCGCCCAACCGCCGCTAACGTCGAATCGTGTCGAAATCGCTCGTTTTCCCCTATTTTCCATAGAATCCCAAAAAATGTTGACAGTATGTTTGCGAATTTGCACATTGACAAAAGATTAACAAAGTTCTATAATGGTCACAGTTCAAGGGGAATCGCGCAAGAGCGGGATTTCACCACTCAGTCCCTGCGATTTCCCCTTGGCTTTGATATATCGCATATGTCTTGCTTTTTGTTGGAAGGGGAAATACACTATGATTAAAAAAAGCATTAAATTCACATCTGTCAATGAAATCAAGGATTTTGTCAACCTCACCATGACCCAGCCTTTTGACATCGACCTCATCGCGGGGCGCTATGTCGCGGATGCCAAGTCGATTCTGTCGGTATTCGGTCTGGACCTCGACAGTGAAGTGACACTCGGCATCCACGCAACGGAAGAGGAAGCGGCCGCCTATCTCGGCAAAATCGCGAAGTACCTCGCGTAATGATTTTCGTTCATTGGTTGTACGGCGCCGACCCGGTGCGCGGGGGATTTTCCCCACGCGCCGGGTCTTTTTTTATTCTTCCGCGTCCTGCCCGGCAACGGAGTCGTCGCCGACGTTTTCTTCGCTTTTCTTCGCGTCAATGACAAAATACTCCGACTGATGCAAAAGATTTTCCGGCTCGTCGTCGTCCTCCCTGGGCAGCGGAAGGGTCTGATACACTTCCACCTTGCGCGCGGAGGACCAGAGCTGCGGATGAATGCGCACCGAATAGCCGCAGCCGGGTTCCATTCCCCACTCCGACATACCGGCCTCGGGCAGTCCGTACTGCGCCAGTATCGTCATGATGACGCCGCCGTGCGCCACGACGACCGCCGAGGGAATGCCGGTTTTCATCAGTGCCTCTACAATACGCTCGAACGCCTGACAAACACGCCGCCCGAAATCCACGCCCGATTCGCCGCTGGGAGGCGCCACTGTGCCGCCCGACGCAAGCCACTCCGCAAATTCCTTGCTGTCTTTCAGATCATCCGCCGTCAGCCCCTCAAACTCTCCGAAATCACACTCGCGAAAAGCATCGATCTCAATGGGCTTAGCGTTGGGATAAATTAATGACAGCGTTTGCCTGCAACGCTGCATAGGGCTGGTAAAGTATGCCGCCGCACCGGGATAAATGTAGTTTTCATCAAGAAACTGAATGCGCTCTATGCCGTAATCATTGAGCGGAATATCCTTGCTGCCGATATATTGCCCCTGCATATTTCCGTCAGTAATACCATGTCTGATAAAGTGAATTTGGTAAGTTTTCATAAAACTGCCTCCAAATGACAAATTGTTATCAATAACACTTGAAATGACACCCCGTTTATGCTATTATAAATGTTATTCGGGTGAAAGCATTTCCGTCTTTTTCCGTTGCTACTATTATAGCTTTTCCTTTGAATATTATCAAGTGTTTCTTATAAACTTCAACCATACCGAGGTGAATTTTGCAGTGAACGACAGCTTTCCGCGCATCATTACGCTGCTCCGCACCGAACGCGGGCTGACACAAAAGAACGCGGCAGACGCTTTGGATATTTCGCAGGCGCTGCTCTCGCATTATGAGCGGGGAGCCAGGGAATGCGGATTGGATTTTTTGATTAAAATTGCAGATTTTTACGGCGTTTCCTGCGACTATCTTCTCGGCAGGACTTCCGACAGAAACGGCGCACGGCTCACGGTCAACGATATTCCCGAACCGGATGAAGCGACCGACAACGTCATGAAAGGCTCCACACTCCCCATCCTCAACAAAAAGCTGATCGCCAATTCCCTCAATATCATTTTCGATCTGCTGCAAAAGGTCGATTGTCAGGATCTGACCCAGCAGGTTTCGCTCTATCAGATGATCTCGGTTTACAAGATATTCCGTCTGCTTTACGCCGCCAACGCCGAAAATGCGGCGAGCTTTTTTTCGGTTTCGGAAAACTGCTGCCACGGCTTTTCCGACGCGTCCCTCCATATCATCGAAGCCAACATCCGCTCCATTACCAGCGGAAAACCGATAGATGGGCTGACGCCGCTCGAAAACGACGAGGCGCTCCGCATTTCCTTTGAGGCGCTCAACCGGGATTATCCCCTTTTCGCCTCCTCCCTCATGAACCTGATCCGCAGCGCCGAAAAGGCGATGGATTTTACCTCCGGCAAATAACCCGCAGCAGGCTGACCGTTTCCGGTTGTCTGCTGTTTTTTTATTTTTTCATTCAAAAACAGCCATGCGAAGTCGTCCCAACGCATGGCTGTTTTCTGTTTATATTATTCCTCTGCGACCAGCGCCTTGTACATATTGAGGTACTGTTTGGCGCTCTTATTCCACGAGTTGTCGCAATCCATATCGCGCTTGACGAGAATATGCCAGCCGTCGCGGTTGGCATATCCGCCCAGTGCGCGGTAAATGGCGTTGAGAAGATCGCCGCCGTTGTACGCCTGAAAGACAAAGCCGTTGCCGTAGCCGTCGGCGCTGTCAAAGACCGTATCGCGCAGCGCGCCTGTCTCACGCACGATCGGCACCGCGCCGTAACGCAGCGCCACGAGCTGTGCGCTGCCGCCCGGTTCGCTCCGGGAGGGTACCAGGAAGATATCGCTCGCCGCGTAGATTTTACGCGACAGCTCGGGAATAAAGCCGAAACAGGCGACAAACTTGTCTCTGTAACGCTCCTGGATTCCCTTGAAATATTCCTCATATTCCCAATCGCCCGAGCCGAGAATGACAAACTGCACATCGCAATTCTGCAAAAGCTCTTCGAGAATATCGCGCAGGATATCCACGCCCTTGGCGGGTACCATGCTTGTCACCATGCCGATCATGGGAACGTCGCCGCGTTCCGGCAGGTAAAGCCGTCTTTGCAGCTCACGCTTGTTGACCGCCTTGCCGTCGATGAAGGAATCGTCGCCGTACTGCGCATACAGCATCGTGTCGGTTTCGGGATTGTAGCTCGCCGTATCCAGACCGTTGAGTATGCCCTCCACCTTCCAGAAGCGGTCGCGGATGATGGAATCCAGACCGCAGGCAAACCAAGGGTCACGAAGCTCCTGGGCGTAGGTGGGGCTGGTCGTGATGACCTTGTGCGCGGTTTCAATCGCACTCTTGACAAAATTGATGCAGCCGTCAAATTCCACCAGACCCCTGCTTTCGTAGGGAATGCCCAGCACTTCTTCGGCAAGCTCCATGCCGTATTTGCCCTGGTACTGCATATTGTGAATCGCGAACACAGTCTTGATGCCGTAGTACCACTCCATCTTGGAATAAAAGAGATCGTGGAAAACAGGCACCATCGCCGTCTGCCAGTCGTTGGCGTGAATCACATCGGGTTTATAATCTATATACGGAAGCATTTCAAGGACGGCACGCGAGAAGAACGCGAATCTCTCGGCGTCATCGTAGTGACCGTAAAAGCCCTTGCGCTTGAAGTAGTACTGGTTTTCGATAAAATAATAGGTAACGCCTTTGTACCGGCATTCAAAAACGCCGCAATACTGCCGTCTCCATGCCACCGGCACCGAAAGGCTGACGACAAATCTCATGTTGTCCTGCAATTCCTGCGGAATCGCCTCATAGAAAGGCATGACCACGCGGCAGGTAACGAGCCGCTGGCGCAGCGCATAAGGGAGACTCGAGGAAACTTCGGCCAACTGCCCTGACGACGCAAAGGGGACCGCCTCGCTTGTAACATACAAAACTTTCATATTTTCAATACCGTCCTTCTGAGTTGTTGGCAAAGATTAAACCTCGCTGCCCTTCGCCACATACACAGGATAGGATTCTGTGCCGATCATGACCTTGCCGTCATTGAACACAACGTCCTTGTCGCTCACCAGATAGTTGAGCACCGTGTTGTCACCGATCACGGTATCCTGCATGATAATGCAGTTGGAAAGCTTTGCGCCCTTGCCGACGCGAACGCCGCGGAACAGCACGCAGTTTTCCACTTCACCTTCGATCACGCAGCCGTCGGCAATGATGGAATTTTTGACCACCGAGCCGAGACCGTATTTCGCGGGCATTTCGTCTCTGACCTTGGTATAGATGGGACGCATGGGGTTGAAGAG
>CACWOA010000179.1 GCA_902762395.1 uncultured Ruminococcus sp. | reverse complement strand
CGGAGCCGACAGCCGCGACGGAGCCAACTTCCGCGACGGAGCCTACTTCCGCGACGGAGCCTACTTTCGCGACGGAGCCGACAGCCGCGACGGAGGCGACATCCGCGACGGAGCCGACATCCGCGACGGAGCCGACAGCCGCGACGGAGGCGACTTCCGCGACGGAGGCGCGTGTCGATACGCCAAAAAATACGATGTCTCCTTCAACGGGTGAAAGAGACATCGTGAAAGCAGTCGTTTTTCTTTTGATGGTGTCAGGATGCGGCATAGCGCTGTCGCTGCGCAGCGTCCGGAGGAAAAAGCCATTGCCCCGTTTCTGATCGCGGGCGGTTCCCGTTCATAGGGGAATGCCGGAGGCGCTGCTTTCTTCCTTGACGAGCCGGGCGCCCGGATAGTAATGGGTGAGAATTTCCCGGTAATCGGCGCCCTGTTTGGCCATCTCGTTGGCGCCGTATTGACTCATTCCCACGCCGTGCCCCCATCCTCTCACCGAGAAAAGAAAACGTCCGTCCGCATATTTGAGGGTAAAACACGCGGAGCGCAGTCCGAATACATTGCGGATTTTCTGACCGTTGACAGGAACGCCGTAGATTTCGCAGCGCGTCACATAGCCGGAGGCGGAGCGCGTGCAGGCGCCAATCGGCGCTTTGGCGTCATCCGGAAGAATGTTCAGTTTTTCTTTGCAGACAGCGCCGAACTCGTCCGGGGAAAATGAGACGGAGGAGCGGTATTCTTCGGCGGATGTGTCGTTCGGACTGTCTGCGGGCAGCAGATAGGGGCAGTCGGTTCCCCATACGACGGAGGCGGCTTCGGTGGTTCCGCAGGAAATGGCATGATAGGCGGCTGCAATCGGCTGACCGTCATAGACGAGGGTTTCTCCCGCTGTCGATGCGACAAGTTTTTGGAGACGCGCTTCGTTTTGGGGAAATGCCGCGCCCCATTGCGCCTTTCTTTGCGCGGCGGTCAGGTATCCCTGCGGACTTTCCGACACGGAGGACAGCGGAGGAATCCCGTCTGACGCGCTTACACAAATCTGCTGCCGCCGGAGAAGTGTGAGCGCAATGACCGCCTGCGCTTTGAGCGCTTCGTCTTCATAGGTCAGCGGCATTTCACAGGCGACCGCGCCGCAGATGTATTCGGATTCCGACAGGATGACGCGCTGCCCCGTGTCCGGCAGCAGGACGGCGACCGTTGCGCCGCCCTTCGGGGACGGATGGGTCATCTCACGGATTTCTGCGCTGTCTTTGCGGCACGCCAGCGAGAGAAACGGCAGCAGGAGAAGCAGCAGAAAAGAGAGAAAACCTGTCGTGATGCCTTTTTTGATGCTGGTCATAAGAGATGATCCCCTTTTGATGCTTTTGTATTTTTTGTACCTTTGTACGCAGCGGAAAAAGAATTTGGGAAAGGGTATGACTTGACTTTGTGCCTGTAATAGGCTACAATAGAATTGAAAGAAATACACAATTCCTTTTCTTTGCTTCGTTGCAAGATAGTTTATGGTTTGTTAATATAATTATGCGGGTGTTTGTGTTAAAATAACTATTACAGCGGGTTTTATTGAAATACACCGTGTATCTACTATGATTGAAAAGGGGATATACATGAAGATACGGCGTTCATTGGTTGTTTTGTTTGTGATATCGACCTTTATTATACCTCTGTCGCTCTATCGCGCGCTGTTTTCGAGTGACGCTTCGTCAGAATTTGTCAGTACGCTGGGTATAATAAACAATGTGTTAATGGGCATTTTTCTGTTGCTTATCTTCGCATTTTCGGTCTTTACCGACGAGTTTCCCCATTCCTATCCGCCCCATGCGTCGCGTGGGCTGGGGATTGTTTCCATGCTGCTGGCGGCGGCGTGCGGCTATGCATCGGTTATGGGACTGCTCAGTGAAGAATATTCGGACTTTACGGGAATGTCCGGCAAAATATTTGCTGTGATGGGCATTTTGTCGGTGCTTTCCTTTATGTTTTATTCGGTTACGTTCTTCAAAGGGGAAAACACGATTCAGAATGTGGCGTTTGCCCCGATTTTGCCGGCGCTGTGGTATGGATTCCGTATGCTGCTCAGTTTCCTGCGGTCGGCTTCCATGGCGGATATCAGCGGGGAGCTGCCCGTGATCGCGATGAGCTGTTCCTTCACCATATTCCTGCTGACGCTGGGCAAGCTGTTTTGCGGTGTCAATTCCAATTCCATCAAGTGGGGATTTGCCGCCGGATGCATCGGCATCATGACGTCGTTCCTTTACACATCCAACTGGCTGGTGACGCAGTGCGAGTCGGCGGCGGATCTGCTGTCTCATCCGCTGGTCTTTGCCGATCTGTTTATGGCACTGTTCGCCATCGGCGCGCTGTTTCATGTCTCCGTTCCCGCGGAGTATTTTGACGACGAGGAATGGGACGATTATTTCTATGAGACTTACGACCTGCCAAAGCCGAATCTGATTTTGCATACGCCGGTTGACGAACTCGAAGAGGACAGCCTGCTCGATGACGATATCAACGAGTCGCCCTATATTCCTGTCAACGCCTCGATCGGTCGTGGTCGGGTGACGGATGCGTCACGTCCGTCCGGAACACGCCCCGCGCCGGCGCAGCGACAGCAGCCGCCTCTGCCGCAGCAGGTTCCTTCTTATATCGCCAATCCCGCGGCGTATTATCCGCCCTATCCCTCACAGGGGGGCAATCCGTATTATCCGCCCGCCGCGCCGACCTATCCTGCCTATCCCGCTTATCCGGTCTATCCCTATCAGGGCGTCGTGCCGCCTGTGGCCAACGGCGCGGGCGGATATGATTATTACCGCGCGGGTCATCCTTCCATGCCCGCCGAGTATGTCAGCCCCTATGATGCGGCGGCGGCGCAGTATCAATATGAACGCCGACGTGAGGAATTGCAAAGCCGCGAGCTGGAAAAGCTGACAGGCGAGGTGGATCATTCCATTGCGCGTCTGCAAAATAATGTCACGCAAAACCGCACGCCTTCCAACGAATATGTGGCGACCTCTCCCGATGAGCGAATCGGCGGTCGTCAGAGTATGCAGCCCAGCGGGCGCAATGTGCGGCTGGCGCAGGGCTACGCGCAGTCGGGAGAGCGCCTTACCGATCACATTGACCGCCTCGGGCAGGAAAACCGCGCCCGCAATCAGGTCAATCCTCCGGAGGAAGAGGATGAGTATACCTATGAGTATTATTACCCCAATGACCGTTCCCGGTATGATCTCGCCAATTTTCATCCCGGCGGAAACCAGGGGCAAAACAATCCCGGCGGCAGACGGTAAGCGCTGTTGTTTGACGGATTGCTGCAATGACAAAAAATAACAAAATAAAACGTCATATGTCCTGTGAATGCGGGAACATATGACGTTTTATTTTTTTGCATATGCGGGTGTGATACACAAAAAATATTGATATAAAACAGCGATAAATAGTATTTTATAATTTTGTACGTCATTTTTAAAATTACATCTTGACAAGTAAATGTTGATATGCTATAATTAAAACAACGAAAAGAAATCATAAAAATTCTCCCATGATCGGGGATAGGATCGGAACAAGAAAAAAACAAAAGGAGTGACAATTGATTATGAATATATCCATCAATGATTACAGAATGATGTGTGCCGAGCGCGAGGTCAGCCGTCAGAGACGCATCCAGGCGCTGCGGCTTCCGACGTATACCTTTACGGAAGAAATGCTCAACTGTCTGACGCACGCCCTCGGCGCGGTGCTGGGCGTGGCGGGCTTCCTGATGAGTATGCGCTTGCTGCTGCCGACCGGAAACGTCGGGGCGGCGGTTTCGATGGGCATTTTCTGTGCCGCCATGGTACTGCTTTACACCAATTCCGCCGTGTATCACGGCTGGGAACTGACGCAGACCAAGAAGGTCTTTCAGATTCTCGACCATTGCACCATCTTTCTGCTGATTGCGGGTACTTACGCGCCCTTTACCCTCATGGTGATGGGCGGCACGGCGGGTAAAATCATCATGTCAGTGGTGGCGCTGGTTTCCGTTTTCGGCATTGCACTGAATATCATTGACATGAAGAAATACCGCGCTGTTTCGATGGCGTGTTATCTGATTACCGGGTGGTGCATTATTTTCGCCTACGGTTCCATTGCGGCGGCGCTTTCGCCCTCCCAGATGCTGATGCTGGTGGGCGGCGGCGTGGTCTATACCGTCGGCGCGGCGCTGTACGGACTCGGCGTCAAGGTGCGGTATATGCACACCGTCTGGCACCTCTTTGTGCTGGTGGGCAGTCTGCTGCATTTTGCCTGCCTCTACAGTTTTATGGTCGATCATTTCTGATGTTAGAGCCTGTTTAGAATCTCCGCGTGTGCGGATTGCGCCGTCAGCTTTTTCGCCAAGGCAGCCAAAACCGCAGGCAATACTTTGTGTGATTAACCCGG
>CACWOA010000178.1 GCA_902762395.1 uncultured Ruminococcus sp. | reverse complement strand
ATTTGATGGAGGTTATTTGTATGAACCATTTGCTGAAAATGCTGGATCTCACACCCGGTCAGATCAACGACATCCTCAATCTGGCCGACCAGCTCAAATATGAACAGAAGCACGGCATCAGCCACCGTCTGCTCGAGGGCAAGACCCTCGGCATGATTTTCCAGAAAGCGTCCACCCGTACCCGTGTTTCCTTTGAAGTGGGTATGTACCAGCTCGGCGGTCAGGCGCTGTTCCTCTCGTCCCACGATCTCCAGATCGGCAGAGGCGAACCGGTCGAGGACACCGCGCGCGTGCTGTCACGTTATCTCGACGGCATCATGATCCGTACCTTTGAGCAGCGCGAAGTGGAGGATCTCGCCAAATACGGCTCTATCCCGATCATCAACGGTCTGACTGATTTCGCCCATCCCTGCCAGGTGCTCGCTGACCTCATGACGATCCGCGAAGTCAAGGGTCGTCTCGACGGTCTGAAGCTCTGCTTCATCGGCGACGGCAACAACATGATGAATTCCCTCATCGTCGGAGCGCTCAAATGCGGCATGAAAGTGGCGGTTGCCTGTCCCGAAGGCTATGAGCCGGACAAATCGGTCATCGAATTCGCGGCGCAGGTCGGCGGCTTCGAGATGTACCGCGACCCCAGAGGCGCGGCGCGTGCGGCGGATGTATGCATCACCGACGTGTGGGCTTCCATGGGACAGGAGGAAGAAGCGGCGCAGCGCAGAGCGGTGTTTGCCAACTTCCAGATCAACGACGAAGTGATGAAGTACGCCAAGAGCGACGCGATGGTGCTGCACTGTCTGCCGGCGCATCGCGGCGAGGAAATCACCACTTCCATGCTCGAGGCGCACGCGGCTGAAATCTTTGAGGAAGCGGAAAACCGTCTGCACGCGCAGAAGGCGGTTCTCGTCAAGCTTCTCGGCAACAAGAGATGATCGTCTCTGATTAACAAAACCGTATCTTAGAGCAAAACAGGCATACGCGCTTCCCTTTTTGGGAAACGGCGTATGCCTGTTTTGGTTTATTTTATAATGAAGCAACCTTATCTTACCGTGACATAAAACCCGGTGGAGTGACCGCCGTAGGTGACAACCACCTTTTGCTGTCCGGACTTTGTGAGCTTGCCGGGGGAGCAGGAGAAGCCGCTCGTGACATCCTTTGTGGAGCCGTCGGAATAGGTCAGCCTCAGCACCATGCCGCTTGTTTTGAGGGAATCTCCGACGGAATAGGTCATCTTGTCCGGCTTTTTCCTGATAGCGACCGAGGAAAGCACCTTCTGCACGGTCACATAAAACCCCGTGGAGTGACTGCCGTAGGTGACAACCACCTTTTGCTGTCCGGACTTTGTGAGCTTGCCGGGGGAGCAGGAGAAACCGCTCGTGATATCCTTTGTGGAGCCGTCGGAATAGGTCAGTCTCAGCACCATGCCGCTTGTTTTGAGGGAATCCCCGACGGAATAGGTCAGCTTGTCCGGCTTTTTCCTGATAGCGACCGAGGAAAGCCCTTTTTTCACTGTAACGGTAAAGGAAGTGGATTTGCCGCCGTAGGAAACGGAGACTTTCTGCTGTCCGGCGGTCTTGAACTGAGAGGGAGAGAAGGTGAAGCCGCTTGTCACAACCTTGGTGGTGCCGTTGGAATAAGTGACCTCAAGGCGGAAGCCGGAGGAAACGAGGGATTCGCCTACCGTGTAAAGCTGCTTGTCCGGCAATGCTTTTACCTTCAGAGAAGCAACCGTGGGAGCGGCAGCGGTGACAGCGGGACTGGCGGGCGGCTGTTTCTTTGCGGCAACCGCCTGCTCGACGGCTTTCCATGTACCCGAACCGCAAATGCCGTCAACAGGACGGAGCGAGTGGTCTGTCTGGAATTTTTTTACGGCGGTGACGGTGCCGCTGCCGTACCAGCCGTCTGTCGTAATGCTGTAACCGAGGTATTGCAGGCAGACCTGCATATACAATACGTCGCTGCCCTGCATAGCGCTGCCGGAATAGCGCAGCGTTCTCTGAAAGCTGACCTTGTAAGAGGCAGGATCAGCGGTACTGCTGGCGGAGGTGCCTTTTGAGGAGCTGCTGCCATTCACCGCTGCCGAAATAGCGGTGGCTTTGGTGTCGTACAGCACAACGGGCGGCCCGTTGTCATACCGCAGAACGCTGTGGAATTTCTCATAGGTGCAGTAAAACAGATCGACATTTCCTGCGGCATAGGAGCTTAACACATAGAATCCCTCGCTGTCGCTGGCGAGAAAGATAAAGGAATGCTCTTTGCCATATACCGTATTATAAAAATGGAAATGCTCGCCGGGGCGGGCGTATGACTGCAAAAAGGTTTTTACGTCGTTGACGCTTGGTCTGGACTGGGGAATGTAAAGCTTTTTGCCCGTGGTGCCATGGACATACTGGGAGATAAAGTTGGCGTAGGAAAAGCATCCCTGCGAAGAGGGAAACGTCATTGTCCTGTCAAGTCCTTTGTCATAGACGGAGGTGATGTAGCCGGAGCGCCAGGTGCTGCCGCCGTTGACAGCGGGGCGGTAATCCGCCTTGAACATCACGTCGTACAGCTTGGTGGCAATCGCTGATGTGGTATTCTTTTTCGCCAGTTGGTACACCTTGTTGACATGGCTGCCGGTGGTGGCGCGGTGAGTGGCATATTTCCAGCTTGAGATAGGCGTAAGTCCCGCGGAATCGGCATACACAGAGGTATCCATCGCGCCGCCCGGCAGAAGCAGAGCGAGCATGGTCATCATGAGCAAAACGGATATGACTTTCTTTTTTAGGTTCATGACAGCAGCCCCTTTTTGTCTCGGTTTTTCTTTCCCGGACTTTGTTAATTATTCTACAATTTTAGGATATGTAAAATTGTATCATACCTGACGGCGGATTGTCAATAATGTAAAATAAAAACGTGAAAAGCGACAAACGAGACTGTAATTATTTGTAATAAATGCCGCCGTCTTTGTAATATCCGACATTTTTATTGTAATCTTTTGTAATAAAAATACCCCCGCGTCCACAGAATGTTTGTCGGATTCTGTAGATGCAGGGGTGAAAATTTATGATGTTTTACTTTTCCGTTGAGAGATCAGATGCCGAAACCATCGACGCAAAGCTGACGCGAAATCGGTCAGTCATTTGAACATGGAGTAGTTGTTGGCTCGCAGTACGATGCAACTGGAAGGCGGGATGGTGACGATGCCCTTGTAGACCGAGGCTTGGCCGAGGACGGTGCGCGCGCCGTTGAAGCCCTGGGGCAGCTCGATGTGGTGGGTGTTGCAGTCGGAGCGGTTGACGGCGACAAAGAGGGAATCCTTCTTGCCGCGGCGGACATAGGACATCACCGCGTCGAGGCACTTGACCGTCTCAAAGTCGCCCTCCGCCAGACAATCCACTTCGGCGCGGAGTTTGCCGAGCTTTTTGTACCAGTCGATGAGCGCCTTGCTTTCTCTGCCCCACGGATAGGTGGCGCGGTTGAAGGGATCCTTGTAGCCTTCCACACCCGCTTCGTCGCCGTAGTAGACGCAGGGAACGCCGGGGAGGGTGTATTGCAGCACGGTGGCGAGCTTCATCATCTTAATGCCGTGGTCGCGCTGCTGGGGGGAAAGGTGTGCCTGGCTCTGCCAGTCGCGCCCTCTGTTGTGGGCAGGTTCGCCCGCTAAGATCGTGATGGCGCGTTCGGTGTCGTGGGTGCCGAGGGAATTCATGAGAAGGCGCGTGACCTGCGGCGGATAGTTTTCCACGATGTTGTTGACCACTTCGATGGCCTCATCGCCCGACCAGCCGGTGAGGAAGCCGAGAATGACGTCCTTGAAGGGATAATTCATAACCGAATCAAGCTGCTTGCCGAGCAGGTAGCGTCTGCGCTGCCCGTAAGCGACCTTGTTGCTTGCGTCCTCCCAGACTTCGCCGATAATGACCGCGTCGGGGTCGGCTTTTTTGGCGGCGTAGCGCAGGCGGTCAAGGAAGATATCGGGCAGTTCGTCGGCGACGTCAAGCCGCCAGCCGCCCGCGCCCTTTTCGAGCCATTTGCCGACGGTGCCGTTTTCACCGGTGTGATAATCCAGCACGGCAGGGTCGTCCTCGTTGACCTCGGGGAGGGTGTTGATGCCCCACCAGGAGTGATAGGTGTCGGGCCACTGGTAAAACTTGAACCACGAATAATAGGGCGATTCCTTGGAGTTGTAAGCGCCCACCGAGTCGTAGCGGTTCTTTTTGTTGAAATAGATAGAGTCGTCGCCCGTGTGGGAGAAAACGCCGTCGATGATGATCTTGATGCCGCGTTTCTTCGCTTCCTCGCACAGCTCGACATAATCTTCTTCCGTGCCGAGCATGGGGTCGATTTTGGAATAATCGGCGGTGTTGTAGCGGTGATTTTCATGCGCTTCAAAGATAGGGTTGATATAGATGCAGCTCACGCCGAGCGACTTGATATAGTCGAGCTTTTCGG
>CACWOA010000177.1 GCA_902762395.1 uncultured Ruminococcus sp. | reverse complement strand
AGTACCATGATGATCTGGGACTTCATTTTTTCGAGCTGCATTCTCTTTTTCTCGTTGTCGAGCTGAAGTCTGCGGCGGTAATCCTCCAGTTCCAGTGCGCGGGTAATTCTCGATTTCATGACCTGCGGCACAAAGGGCTTGGCGATAAAATCCACCGCTCCCATTTCGAGGCATTCCACCTCGGTCTGGGGATTGTTTTCCACCGTCAGGATGATGATGGGAATCTCACACCATTTGTCGCTGCCGCGGATCTTTTGCATGGTCTGTTTGCCGTCCATGTCGGGCATATTGAGATCCAGCAGAATCAGATCCGGCGTTTCGCGTTCCAGGTATTTCAGCGCCTGATAGCCGGAAATCACCGCAATGACGGAGAATTCGTCACCGATTGCCTGTTTGGCCATGGCAAGCGTGGTTTTGTTGTCATCAATTACGAGAATTTTTTTCATTTTCACTTATTCTCCTCCGTTTAGGATAAAATGAAATGATAGTGTAGGGGGAATGTCACCGAAATATAACGGGGGAAAAGGGAAACGGAAGACACATACAGATATTACCATTCATATCATATATCGCAAATATTAATTGTATATAAACGAATCAAACAAAAGGGCGTTACAGTGCGCTCAGCGTCTGCGCCGCTTCGTCAAACATATAGTCGTTGAGCTGGTTGACGGCCCGGTGCAGGGCGGTGCGGTCGGATTTGTCGAGACGGAATTTCAGCAGCTCATTGATTTTGTCAATCGCCGCGTCGCTGTCAAAGCGCTCGATCAGGCGGATGATTTCCACCGCTTCATTGTGCTTTTTCTGATTGGAAACAGGCTGCCGATCATTGTCGCCCGTTTCTTCTTCATCGATGGATTCAAGGAGCCGGTTCTGTGTCAGGTAATTTTCTACGTTGACAAGCAATTGGTTGTATTGTCCCACCAACTCGCCGTAATGCTCCCGGATAAAATCGAGATCGCCCGTCTTGGCGGCGTTTTCATGCTGCTTGGCAAGCTCCGACAGATCGCCCGCGCCGATGCTGGCGGCTACGCTTTTGAGGGAATGCGACTCAATGCGGTAGGCCTTGACGTTTTCCTCCTCCGCGTATTTTTCCAGATAGGCGGATTTGCTCTTGCCGTCGTCAAGGAAGACGTTGAGAATATGATGATAGGCGTCGAGACTGCCGCCCATATTGAAGATACCGCGCGGCACGTCAAGCCCGTCGATCCGGATGGTTTTGCTGTCGGCGCGGATGGCGGAGGAAATGTATTCCTCGCGGGAGCGGTTGACGGTCATCATCGGATCCACCTTCTCGGCGTATTCGCTGAGCTGTTTCTCCTTGGGAATGTATTTTTTCAGCACAACGGCAAGCGTTTCGCTGCTCATGGGTTTCTCCACAAAGTCGTCCATACCGTGGGAAAGGAACAGATCGCGCGCACTCTGACCGACATTGGCGGAAAGCGCCACGATCGGCACGTTCTTGAAATACTCCCCTTCCATGGCGCGGATATGCTGCACGGTTTCGATGCCGTCCCAATCGGGCATCATGTGATCCATAAAGATCATGTCAAAATGGGGGTACTTCTGGATGACTTCGTAAGCCTCGCGTCCGCTGCTGACCATCTCCACATGAGGCTTGTAAACATTGAGAAGACCGGCGGTCACGCGGAGATTGACATAGTTGTCGTCCACCACGAGAATATGCGCGTCGGGGATGAACATATGGTTTTCGTATTTTTTGGAGCGCCGGAAATCATCGAGGTTGTCGCCCCGGATGAGAGCGGCGAGCTGACCGGTCAGCACCGGTTTGTGCATCATGAGGATATTGTCCTTGATGCCCGCGTCCACAAAGGTGTTGCGGTCAATGACCGTGACCAGACGCATACGCTTGATCTTGAGGGCAAAGGTATTGACCCCCGCAATGCCGGCGGCGTAGTCAAAAAAGAGCATCGCGCCGAAACGGTCGGCGTTGTAATAGTCCCACACGGCGATGTCGCTGACCTCGATGACCGCCACGCCGAGGCTTTCGATGACGGTTTTCAGGTTTTCGCGGTAGCACTTGTCGGGTTCGTATATGTACGCCACATAGCCGTCCGGGTCGGGAACGAAGGCAAGCTCCCGGCGGCTCTTGACCTTCTGCTCGATTTCCACGGTAAAGGTGGAGCCTTTGCCGTATTCGCTTTCCACATAAATGCTGCCGTTCATCTTGTTGGCGAGACGCTGGGAGATCACCAGCCCCAGTCCCGTCCCTTCGATGCGGCGGCTGCTGTCGGTATCCACCTGTGTGAACTGCGAGAAAAGCTTTTTCTGATCCTCGCGCGAAATACCGATGCCGGTGTCGGAGATGGCGGCGGTCAGCCAGGAATGCCCCAGATCATCCACACGGTAGCTGAGCCGGAGCTTAATCATGCCGTGTTCGGTGAATTTGACCGCGTTGTTGAGAAGGTTGATGAAGATCTGGCGGATTCTCGCCTCATCGCCGATCAGCTCGGCGGGAATATTCGGCGCGGCTTCCACCACAAAGGCCACATCCTTTTCGCCGATGCGCACATTGATGATATTGGCGACGTCAGAGAGAAGATTTTCGATGCGGTAGGGGGATTCTTCCAGATTCATCATGTTGGCCTCGATTTTGGAAAAATCAAGGATATCATTGACCATGCTCAGCAGGTTATTGGCGGAGGTCTGGATGGTGGTGACGTATTCTTCCTCGAGGGGAGTGAGATTGTTTTGCAGCAGCAGCTCGCTCATGCCGCACACCGCGATCATGGGCGTGCGCATTTCATGGCTCATGTTGGCGAGAAAGTCCGCTTTTTCCTTGGAGCCTGCCTCCGCGTTGAGCTTCTCCTGTTCCACCATTTTGTAAAGGTCGGTAATGCTCTGTGCGCGTGACGCCATGATCTGCACCGCGTCGCAGAACCATACGATCATGAGAATGACCGCAGCGCTGCCGAGATAGAAAAGAACCAGCCGGACAATCGAACTGAACGGCGTTTCGAGATTGCTGAAAAACGTATCGGGATAGAGAAGAAACAGCGCGGCGTATAGCATCGTCACATAGATGATCTGGCAGACCGTCAGACCTACCCGCCGATAGAGCGCCGCAAAGCACATAATCATCAAGAAGACCCCGTGAGCGGTGGAGAGCGTGTTGGTTTCCCACGCGTAGGCGGTGGCTGCCGCCGTCATGCAGACCGTCGCCGTATAGGCCTGCGGCGCGCCGTGCAGCGGCGGAATCCATGTAGGAACCGCTAAAAGCAGCGGCAGACAAAACATCATGATCGGAATATAGAGCGGCAGTCCGCTCAGCAGACAGAATCCTCCGAAAAGAGGAAAGAAGAGAAGAAATGCCCAGAAAATCAGTTTTTCCACCGTGCGGTGGGTTATTTCCGTATGCTTCATGGAATACCTCCGTTACTGCCATGCACCACTTTACCTGTTGTAAAAATACCGTCTAACCGTGTAATCGTGTAATCGTGTAAACGTGTAACCGTGTTAAAATACAAATATTATAGTATAATATCTTTGCGTCTTTGTCAATTGCTTTATCATTAATATTTTTTTAAGGATGTTTCCATTCCGGCGGCTTTGTTAAAAACGTCCTTTTTGCGAAAAAAGAAATGTGAAAAAGAGAGAAGTGCGGTGTGGAATAATGCGCTATAACAACACGCTCATGCGATTGGCAATTTCCTGAAAGACAGGACCCGCCGAACCGCCGCCCGATGTGCCGCCTTCCGCGAGAACGACACAGACATACCGCGGATCTTCATAAGGAAAATAGCCGGCATACCATGCCTGATTGATGGCTTTGCCGTTGCGGATAATCCCTGTCTCGGCGGTGCCTGTTTTGGCTGCGGAGGTGATCTTTTCGGAAGCGCCCGCCTTGGCGGTTCCCTCCAGCACGGCGGAACGCAGACAGTCCCCGATCCGCTCCGCCGTCTGGCGGCTCATGGCGCGCCGGGTTTCCTGCTGCACAGGCGGCGAGAGCATATGACCGTGTCCGTCGGTCAGCCCTTTGATGACGGTGGGTTCTATATATTCGCCGCCCCGCGCAATGGCAAGCATCATGCCTGTCACCTGCACCGGCGTAACGGTGAGCGTCCCCTGTCCGAAGGAAAAGTTGGCAAGCGCGGCGGGCAGCGACAGCGAAGAGGGAGCGGGAAGCGTTCCGGCGGAGGCGGCATAGCGTGAGGCAAGCTGCGTGGCGCTGCCAAAGCCTAAGTTTTGCGCCATATCGAGGATAGCGCCGCCGCCGATGCGCTGCGCGGTGTGAATGAAATAGGTGTTGCAGGAGTGGGCGATAGCGTCGTTTAAATTCACGCTGCCGTGGGCGGTGTGATTGATGCAGCCCATGGTCAGACTGCCTGCCCGGACAGTGCCCTCGCACTCGTACAGTTCCTCCGGGTCAAGTCCGTGTTCCAGCGCCGCCGCCGCCACGACGGGCTTAAAGACCGAGCCTGCGTTGTAGGCAAGCAGCGCGCGG
>CACWOA010000176.1 GCA_902762395.1 uncultured Ruminococcus sp. | reverse complement strand
TAACCACTAACCACTAACCACTAACCACTAATCACTAACCACTAATCACTAACCACTAATCACTAACGGCTAAAAAGGCTAAAAAGGCTAACCAAAACTTCCTTCCTTCTCACATAAAATTCATATCTCGTACATACACAATTCATTTTCTGTGGTAAAATATAGATATCCGCTGCAAACGGACAACCAAAATCTATCACAAAGGAAGGTATATTCACATGGCACAAAACCCTGTCATTACCATCGAAATGGGAAACGGCGGCATTATCAAAGCCGAACTCTACCCCGACGTTGCCCCCAACACGGTCAACAACTTCATCAGCCTCGTCAAAAAAGGCTATTATGACGGACTGATCTTTCACCGCGTCATCAGCGGCTTCATGATCCAGGGCGGCTGCCCGGACGGCACCGGCATGGGCGGTCCCGGCTACACCATCAAGGGCGAATTTTCCCGCAACGGCTTTGCCAACAACCTGCGCCACACGCCCGGCGTGCTTTCCATGGCGAGAACCAATCTGCCCAACTCCGCCGGCTCGCAGTTCTTCATCATGCACGCCCCCGCGCCCTATCTGGACGGACAGTATGCCGCTTTCGGTCAGGTCATCGAGGGCATGGATGTGGTCAACGCCATCGCGGAGACGGCGACCGACCGCAGCGACAGACCTTATGAAGATCAGGTCATGAAGAAAGTGACGGCGGAAACCTTCGGCGTCGACTATCCCGAACCGGAGAAATACCGATAAACCGAATCATATGACAAAAAGGAGTTGCTTGCATGATAAAAAAACTGTTATCATGCGTTCGTGAGTACAAGCGCCCGTCGATTCTCACCTTTGTGTTTATCGTGGGCGAAGTCATCATCGAATGTCTGATTCCCTTTATCACCGCCAATCTGGTCAATCAGATGAAAGCCGGTCTGCAAATGAAGTCGCTGCTTCTCACGGGTCTTGTTCTGATACTCATGGCGGTGGTTTCTCTTGCCTGCGGCGGTCTGGCGGGCTACACCAGCGCCAAAGCGTCGGCAGGCTTTGCCCGCAACCTGCGGCACGATATCTTCGACCGCGTGCAGGATTTTTCGTTTGAAAACATCGACAAATTCTCTTCCTCCTCCCTCGTCACGCGTCTGACGACCGACGTGACAAACGTGCAGATGGCGTACATGATGCTCATTCGCATTGCTGTGCGTTCGCCGCTGATGTTTGTGTTTTCCATCATCATGGCGTACATCATGGGCGGCGCGCTGGCGACCACCTTTGTGGTGGTCATTCCGGTGCTGGCGTTCGGTCTTTTTATGATCGGCAAAACCGCCATGCCCGCCTTTCACCGCGTCTTTAAGAAGTACGACAAGCTCAACGAATCGGTGGAGGAAAACGTGCGCGCCATGCGCGTAGTCAAGGGCTTTGCGCGTGAGGAATATGAAAAGCAGAAATTCAACAACGCGGCGGAGGATATCCGCAGGGAATTCACCCATGCGGAGCGCATTGTGGCGCTCAACTCGCCGCTGATGCAGATTTGTATGTATTTCAACATGGTGTTCGTGCTGATCGTCGGTTCGAGGCTCATCATCACCAACCGCGGCACCACCATCGACGTGGGGCAGATGTCCTCCATGCTCACCTACGGTATGCAGATTCTCATGTCGCTGATGATGCTCTCCATGATCTATGTGATGATCACCATTTCGATGGAATCCATGAAGCGCATTGCCGAAGTGCTTGACGAAAAGCCGCTTCTGGTGGGACCCGAAAATCCGGTGACCGAAATGAAGGACGGCTCGATCGACTTTGAGGACGTCAGCTTCAAATATTTCAAAAAGTCCGAAAAATTCGCCCTTGCCGATGTGAATCTCCACATTGATTCCGGCATGACGGTGGGCATTCTCGGCGGCACCGGTTCCAGCAAATCCACCCTGGTGCAGCTCATTCCCCGTCTGTATGACACGACGCAGGGCAGCATCAGGATCGGCGGCGTGGATGTGAGAGAATACGACCTCGAAATGCTCCGTGACAACGTGGCGATGGTGCTGCAAAAGAATCAGCTCTTCTCCGGCACCATCAAAAAAAACCTGCGCTGGGGCAACGAAAACGCCACTGACGACGAACTGGTGGAAGCCTGCAAACTCGCGCAGGCGGACGACTTCATTTCCACCTTCCCCAAAGGGTACGACACTTACATCGAGCAGGGCGGCACCAATGTGTCAGGCGGACAGAAGCAGCGCCTCTGCATTGCCCGCGCACTTCTCAAAAAACCGAAGATTCTTATTTTGGATGACTCCACCAGCGCGGTGGACACCAAAACCGACGCGCTCATACGCAAAGGGTTCCGTGAATTCATCCCCGAAACCACCAAGCTGATTATCGCCCAGCGCATTGCCTCCATCCAGGACGCGGATATGATTATCATTCTCGACAACGGGCGCGTCGCGGCAGTAGGCAATCACGAACAGCTCATGCAGTCGAGCGACATCTACAGAGAAATCTATCAGGAACAGACGAACGGAGGCGGAGACGATGAGTGAACAGAAAAAGTCTGAAACAGCGCTTAAAGCCATCAAAAACACCCCCAAGCGTCCCCCCATCTCCATGAAGAGCCTCAAACGCGTCATCGTCATGCTCAAGGATTCCTATCCTGTGCTGGTGCCGCTTACGGCGCTGTGCATCGTACTGGCCTCTATTACCAACGCGCTGCCCGCCGTCTTTCAGCAAAAGATCATCGCGGATATCCAGAAGTGGTATCTCACGGGCGACTGGGCGGCAGCTTCCAAGGTGATACTGCCCAAGGTGGGCATTCTCATCGGGCTTTATATCATGGCGTGGATTGCCATTGTGGTACATACGCAGCTCATGGCGTACATCACACAGGGCTTCCTGGGCAAAATGCGCTCGGCGCTCTTTGAGAAAATGCAGAACCTCCCCATTCAGTATTTTGACCGCAACAAGCACGGCGATATCATGAGCCGCTACACCAACGACATTGACGCGCTGCGTCAGTTGGTGTCGCAGGCGCTCCCGGTGCTGCTGCAAACCGCCATCCTTCTCACGTCGGTGCTGTGCATCATGCTCTATTACAGCGTGTGGCTGACGCTCGTGGTGTTGTTCGGCGTTGCCATGATTCTCTTTGTCAGCGGCAAAGCGGGCGGCGGTTCCGCGAAATACTTCATCCGCCAGCAGCAGTCGCTCGGCAAGAGCGAGGGCTATGTGCAGGAAATGATGAACGGACAGAAAGTCATCAAGGTCTTCAACCATGAAGACGAATGCCGCAAGGGATTTGACGCGCTCAACGACAGCCTGTATGAGGACAGCTTCCGGGCGCATGCCTACGCCAATATCCTCGGTCCCGTCATTCAGAATATAGGCAATATTCTCTATGTGCTGATCGCCATCATCGGCGGCGTGCTGCTTCTCGCCAAGGTGCCGAACATTGGCATTTCCGCGCTGATGGCGGGTTCTCTGGGGCTTGTCACTATCGACATCCTCGTTCCTTTCCTCAACATGGCAAAGCAATTCACCGGCAACTTCAACCAGCTTGCGCAGCAGATCAACTCCGTTGCCATGGCGATGGCAGGCGCGGAGCGTATCTTTGCCATGATCGACGAAGAGCCGGAAGTGGACGACGGCTATGTCACGCTGGTCAATGCCAAGCGCGGCGCGGACGGCGCTATCACCGAGACAACGCAGCACACCGGACAATGGGCGTGGAAGCATCCCCACAGCGACGGCACCCTGACCTATACCCCGCTCGAAGGCGACGTGCAACTGGTGGATGTGGACTTCGGCTATGAAGAAGGCAAGACGGTGCTGCACAACATCACCATCTCCGCCAAGCCGGGTCAGAAAATCGCCTTTGTCGGCGCGACGGGCGCGGGCAAAACCACCATCACCAATCTTCTCAACCGCTTCTACGACATCGAGGACGGCAAGATCCGCTACGACAACATCAACATCAACAAGATCCGCAAAGCCGACCTCCGCCGTTCGCTGGGACTTGTCCTGCAGGAGACCAACCTTTTCACCGGCACGGTGATGGACAACATCCGCTACGGCAAGCTCGACGCGACTGACGAAGAATGCAAAGTAGCTGCTAAACTGGCGGGCGCGGATGACTTTATCACCCGACTGCCGCAGGGCTACAACACCCTTCTCGAAAACAACGGTGAAAACCTCTCCCAGGGACAGCGGCAGCTCATTGCCATTGCGAGAGCGGCGGTAGCCGACCCGCCCGTGATGATTATGGACGAAGCCACTTCTTCCATCGACACCCGCACCGAGCAGATCGTTCAGCGCGGCATGGATAAGCTCATGGAGGGCAGAACGGTTTTTGTCATCGCCCATCGTCTTTCCACCGTCAAGAATTCCGATGTGATTATGGTACTCGACCACGGCAGCATCATCGAGCGCGGCACCCACGACCAGCTTATCGCGCAAAAGGGGCAGTATTACCGCCTCTACACCGGCGCGTTTGAATTGGAATAATGAATGATAAAACCA
>CACWOA010000175.1 GCA_902762395.1 uncultured Ruminococcus sp. | reverse complement strand
TTTTCCACCTATGCGGTGCCGATGGTGATCGGAGAGATACGGCGCTATCTGCGGGACAACAACAGCGTCCGCGTCAGCCGCTCCATGCGCGATACCGCCTACAAGGCGATGCAGGTCAAAGAGCGCGTCATCAGTGAGCAGGGACGCGAGCCGAGTGTGGAGGAAATCGCCAGGGAACTTCAGCTGCGCACAGAGGATGTGGTGCTGGCGCTCGAAGCCATCGCGGAGCCGGTCTCCCTCTATGAATCGGTCTATTCCGACGGCGGCGACACGATCTATGTGATGGATCAGATCGGGGACGGCAACGACGACAGCAATTGGCTGGATGAAATTCTCCTGCGGGAGGAGATACAAAAGCTGTCCCCCCGGGAAAAGCGCATTCTCACCCTGCGCTTTATGCAGGGCAAGACCCAGATGGAGGTGGCAAGCGAGGTGGGTATCTCGCAGGCGCAGGTGTCCCGTCTGGAAAAGGGCGCCCTGAACAAAATCAAAAATCATTGACAAACAGGCGGTCAGCCGTTGCGAAACGGTTGACCGCTTTTGTTGAATGGACGGAGGTCTGCGGGAATAAAGCCCGTCTGTCAGGTGATAATTTGTGCAAAATTCGCGGTGGATGCTTGTTGAAAATGGATAGAAATTTCAGAAGTAGAATTATTTTTTAAAATCTATTGCTATTTCGATAATAATTTGGTATAATGTAACAAATGATAAGGGGTGATTTGTTTGGCTTCCTATTCAGATATGTATGTTGCCAATCTGGTGGATTCCGTTCTTCAAAAACTGTATTATGACGATCATAATGTGAACTTCTTCAAGCATTACAATACCTTTTTAATTCCGCTCAGAGTTGTCAATGAATCAATGAAAAAATCGGGCAATGTGGCGCAGATTCTCTATCATGAGTACCAGTCCGGCACCATCAAGGGCGCTTATCATCCGATGATAGACTGGGTCATTGCGCTGTACGGTCGGTATTATGCCAAAGAGGTGTCTTTTGATCAGTTCCTCGAGGATGCGGGCGTGTATTCGCTGCACAGACGCATTTATGCCAGCTACAAGGAAAACGGCGTGTGCGAACGTACCGAAGAGATCGTTCCGGTGGAAATGGAATATGAGCATGAGCGCTTTGTCAAGGGTCTGATCGGCGTCTTTAACTATATCTCTGAGAGGATTCCGCTGCTGATCGTGCTTAACAAGGTGCATCTGGCGTCCTATTCCGCGTTTGAATTCCTTCTCAAGATGATTAATGACAACGCCAACAGCCGGATCGCCATGATTTGCAGCTTTAACGAAGTCTACACGGTATCCGATCAGAACAAGGAAATCCGCAATGACTTGCTCGTGGCGCTCGATTCCAGCAACATGATTCAGGACTGGGGTCTGGAGGACAAGGACAACGGGTCGGAGGAAAGCGATCTGTTTGTCCCTGTCTCTGAGTCGTTTGACAAATATCTGGTTCTGATTAACAATATGCTGCAAACCGGCGCCATGCAGCAGGCGTTGTATTACTGTGAAACCATTAAGGAAAACATTGACAGCGATAATCTGACGGTGAGTTCGGAATTGCTCCATACGTTTTACCGGTATTACTGTGACGCCTGTATCTACACAGGGAATTATCCCAAGGCGCTGTCGCTGTGCGATGAGCGTCAGACCATCGACAGCCTTGAGGAGAATACAACCGACGGTTTTGACAAGAACGGATTTCAATATGCCTTTCTGTCGGGATTTTGCCACTCCTGCGCCGGTCAGGATAAGCTGGCGGAAAAATATGCCAAGGAGTGCTACGAAATCGCCTGCAAGAGCGAGAACGAATACATTATTTTCAAGGCGGAGCTTCTGCAGTGTATGGCGAGATTCCGCTGCTGGAGCAATGTGTATTTCTGGAATGTGGAATACAACGTGCCCAAGGCGTTTTTGGAGACAGCCGAAAAATACGGCTATTTCAATCATCTGGCGTATATCTATTTTTTCTGCTTCGGCAACGACAGAACCTATTATGGCATCGACCCTGAATTCTGCGAATCCCACGAGCATTACAAGAAGGGGATGTTTTACGCCGATATGCTGGGCAACGATCAGGTCAAGCTGAGAGTTTACAAGAAAAACGTCGTCTTCTCCTCCGGCTTCGGCTATTATCCCGCTGTCGATCATTTCTACAGAAAGAGCCTCGAGATCCTCAGTATTCAGAACAATTTAGCCGAGATGGGCAATGTTTACAACGGTCTGGGGTACAACCGTATCGTCAGTGAACAGTTTGACGCCGCTGACGCCTACTTCAACAGCGCGATGGATATCTGGTACAAGCTCGGCAAACCGGAAAACATGGGTGAAACGCTCTACAATATGGCGGTCAACGCTATGCTCGCCCGGGATTGGCAGAGCGCCTGCGATTTTCTGGTGACGGCTGTGCGTATCATGAAAAACCTCAACCAGAATAAGCTCGAGCTTTGCAATATGTCCAAGATTTACGGCATGATCGTGCTTTGTTATATCAAGCTTGGCGTTGAATACAACGCGCAGCTTTACCTGAACAAGATGCAGCTCGTGCTGTATCATCTGATCTTCCCCGAAGGAGAACCCAGTTATTTCCTGTGGGATGACGATATGTTCTTCTATTACTTCAACAAGGGTCTGATTATGCGCAAGGACAGTCTCGCGGAAGCGCAGCACAATTTTGACCGCGCCAATTTCCACCTTAAGCGCACCGAGGGTCTGTGGTTCTTTGCCTATGAGATGTTCGCCATCGAGCAGGTCGATCTTTATCGTGCGCAGGGTCGCCATGTCGACGCCAACGAGCTGTTGCAGGACTGCCTCGCCTACTGCACCAAAAACGGCTACCAGAATAAAATCGACCGCATCAATTCCGTCTTCCGCGGCACGCCGATGGACGACAGCCAGTTCCATTTTGGTCTTAATCATATTACCATTGAGCAGGCGGTGGAATTGTCCCGCCGCGTGGGTGCGGAATTGCAGTTGCGGCTCAAAAACAAGAGCATCAGCTTCCTGACCAACTGGCAGGAGCTGATGAACCGCGAAGATATTGAACCCCAGTTGCTTGTCAGTACCGCCATGAACACCATGCAAAACAATTACAACGCTGACAGAATCATCTATCTCGATGTGAACAACGGCAGCCCCAATCTGATTTACTGCGACAAGGATTTCAATCCCAGTCCCGAAGTGCTGCACGGCGTTGTCTCTTATTTCATGCGGAATCCCAACGAGTTTATGGCGACGCGTCTCGAAAAATCCTTCTATGATTACAAGGAACTCATCGGTCTTTTCGGCATCAACAATATCGTTTCGGTGATCGGTGTTCCGATTGTGGCGGATAATAAGCTGCAAAGCGTATTGCTTGCCATGATCGAAATGCATGATAATATGACCAATAATTTCTCGCTCTTCCTCGAAGGCGATCTGACCATTTTCAGCGTGGCGTTCCACCAGTTGACGGACGCCATCACCCATATTGCCACACAGAAACACATTAAGGAAATGAATGTGCAGCTCGAGCAGAGTTCTGTCACGGATATGCTGACCGGTCTTTACAACAGACAGGGTTTTGCCAAGACGCTTGCAGAGGAAATGAAAAAACATGAGTCGGCGCCGAATATTACCACGACGGTGCTGTATATTGACCTTGATAACTTCAAATTCTATAATGATACCTTCGGACACGCCATCGGTGACGTGATTCTGGTTTCTTTCTCGGATATTTTCAAAGAGATCACCAGAGACCGCGGTTATGCCATCCGCTACGGCGGCGACGAATTTGTCATTGTCATTCCCGATTCCAGTGAGGAAGAGGGCGTGGCGATTGCCAAGTCGATTTACCAGCGGCTCGACGAGACCGACGGCTTTGCCGAAAAGCTGAAACAGAAGATGGGCAAGGACTTCAAGATCGACCCCAAAAACCGTGTTTCCTGCTCGATCGGTATTTCCACCGCCCAGGTATTCTCCAAGGAGAAGATCGACGAAGCAATGAAGCAGGCGGATGACGCGCTGTATGTTGTCAAGAAAACCACCAAGCGCAACTACAAGGTCTGGACGCCTGACATGGGGCAGTCCAGGTAATCATTTTGCAGGACGGTGCATGATAACGCGATGAATAAGAAATGGATGAAACGGACCTCAAAGGTGGTCAACGGATTTTTGGTGGAGATTCAGGAGGATTCCATCAGCGCCTATTCGGCGCAGGCGGCGTTCTTCGTGATTATCTCCGTGTTTCCTCTGGCTATGCTGCTGCTGACCCTTGTGAAGTACCTGCCCTATTTTAAAGAGGGCGTGCCGATGATACAATTCGATATGTTCCCCCATGACCTGAATGTGTTTGCGACGAGCGTGCTGGAGGAAATTGTCAATAAATCCTCCAACACCGTGCTGTCGATTTCCGCGGTGACGGCGCTGTGGTCGGCTTCCAAGGGCGTTTATTCCATCATTTTAGGGCTGACATCTGCTTATTCCATCAAGGAAACGCGCGGCTATATCCGTATGC
>CACWOA010000174.1 GCA_902762395.1 uncultured Ruminococcus sp. | reverse complement strand
AGGCGATTGTAAAAGGAAATGAAAATTTAGTGGGAAGTGGGAAGTGAGGAGTGGGGAGAAAGAAAAAGAAAAGCGCAGCGCATAATTAGCGAGCGTCTTTTTTCCAAGCGAGCGTGGGAATCGAGCCGATGACGACAAGCGTCATCTCTGACTGGTTCCCTGCCGGGTCAAGGTCAGCGCCCCATATGCACTAACTTATAGGGCAACGTCACCAATTTGGTACAAATTGTGGTAAATCCACCCCCTACGCTGAGGCACTCCCACCGGCACTTTGTGCCACCTCCCTCAAAGAGAGAGGCAAATATGGCTCCCTCTTTGAGGGAGCTGTCAGCGAAGCTGACTGAGGGAGTGCAGGACGAGACTCGTTTGACGATATTTTCGGGCACATTGCTAAATAGGTTAGTGCTTATCGGGCAGCGCCCTTGCAGAGGAGTGGGGACAGCGTCCCCACGAGTGAGGCGAAGGTTCACTCCTCACTCCTCACTCCCCACTAACCACTAACCACTAACCACTCTTCACGCCTGAGAAAGCATGGCGTTAAGCTCATCGAGCGAAATCACTTTTACCCCCAGTTCTTCCGCCTTCGTCAGCTTACTACCGGCATTTTCACCCGCCAGCAAATAGGATGTTTTTTTGCTCACCGAGCCGGACGCCTTGCCGCCGTGAGCTATAATCAGCGCTTTTGCCTCCTCGCGGGTCATTCCTTCGAGCGTGCCGGTGATGACAAAGGTCAGCCCCTCCAGCGCATCGGACGAAGCCGCCGCGCCCTCGCTTTCGGTGGATTGCAGATTCACCCCGCACGCGCCCAGCCGTGCAATGAGTTCCCTCGCGTGCCCGGTGGAAAAATAATCCCGCACCGATTCCGCCATAATCTCCCCGAAGCCATCCATGGCTGCAAAATCTTCGGGAGCCGCGTCCATGAGCGCCTGCATACTGCCGAACTGCGCCGCCAGCTGCCGCGAAGCGGTTTCGCCGATGTGCCGGATGCCCAGCGCGAAAATCAGCTTATAAAGGGGATTGCTCTTGGATTTTTCCACAGCGTTCACCAGATTCCGCGCGGATTTTTTCCCCATGCGATCCAATGAAGCGATATCTTCCTCCGTGAGCTGATAGATATCCGCCGGGGACTGAATCCTGCCGCCCGCAATCAGCTGTTCGATCACAGCGGGTCCCATTCCCTCAATATCCATCGCGTCGCGGGATGCAAAATGGATGATGTTGCGCACCAACTGCGCGGGACACGCCGGGTTGACGCACCGCAGCGCCGCCTCCTCCTCGAGACGGAACACCTTTTCACCGCAGGAGGGGCAAACCTCCGGCAGGCGGTAGGGCGCGCCGTCCCCGTGCCTCGCGACGGAAACCACTTCGGGAATGATCTCCCCCGCTTTGCGCAGCACCACGGTGTCCCCTATGCGGATGTCCTTCTGGGAAATATAGTCCTGGTTGTGCAGCGAGGCGCGGCTCACCGACGTACCCGCCAGCAGCACCGGGTCAAATACGCCTGTGGGAGTCAGAACGCCCGTGCGTCCCACCGTCACCTCGATATCCCGCAGCACGGTTTCCTTCTGCTCGGGCGGATATTTGAATGCCACCGCCCATTTGGGAAACTTGGACGTGACGCCTGCCCTCTCCCGCAGCGACAGGCTGTCGATTTTGACCACCGCGCCGTCGATGTCGTATTCGAGCGCGCCGCGCTGGCGACCGATGGCTTCAATCGCCGCCGCGACCTCCTCATAGTTTGCCGCCACGGTATATTCCGGAGAAACGTGAAAACCGCAGCTTTGCAGAAAGGCCAGGGACTGCGAATGGGTGGCAAACGCAATCCCCCGCGCCTGCTGCACATTGAATACAAAGATATCGAGTCCCCGCGCCGCCGTAATCGCCGCGTCCTTCTGCCGGAGCGAACCCGCCGCCGCGTTGCGGGGATTTTTGAAGGTTTTCAGCCCGTTTTCCTCCTGCGCCTGATTGAGCGCGGCAAAAGTCCGGCGCGGCATATACACTTCGCCCCGCACTTCGAGGAAGGTCGCCGTTGTGTTGATTTTGTGCGGGATGGAAGCAATCGTCAGCAGATTTTCGGTAATGTCTTCGCCGGTGCGTCCGTCGCCCCGTGTGGAACCGCGTGTCAGCACCCCGTCGGTATATTCGAGAGAGACCGACAGACCGTCAATTTTCTTTTCCACCACATAGGACACATCGGGATAGTCGTGGGAATCCGCAAATTTTTCACAGAACTCCTTCACTTCTTCGAGGCTGAACACATCTTGCAGACTCTGCATCGGCACCTCATGCACCACTTCCGCAAATTTGGAGGAAGCCGCGCCGCCCACTTTGACGGTCGGAGAGTTTTCATCCCGCAGTTCGGGATAATCCCGCTCCAGCTCCCGCAGTTCGCGCATCAACGCGTCATATTCGTCATCCTCGATTTCGGGCGCGTCGGCGTTGTAATAGGCGTTGCTGTGATATTCGATCAATGCGCGCAGTTCCTTTGCACGCGCGGCAATTGTTTTCATGTCCGTCATGTCGCATTTGCTCCTTGGTTTGTGTTATTTACTATTATTTTACACTATCGGGAGCAAAATTTCAATCGGTAATGAAATTATTTATATCGTCATAAAGCGCGTCCTTTGCATCCACATTGGTAAAGGATTCCGGCACATCCCCCGCCAGCACCGTCTCGGACACCGTAAAGCTGTTTTCCGCTTCGGTGTAGGAGGAGCATCCCGGAATGATGGCGGAAACGCCTACCCTCACATCGCAGATAATCCGGTGGCGCGTCTGGTTGATGCCGGCGCTGTCAAAGTCGCTTTTGAGATTAGCCGTCACATTGCCGTACAATTCAATGCGCATTCTGATGCGCGGCCCTCTGCCCGACAACAGGTCAATGCCTGTCAGCGTACCCAGCGGAATGGAAACTTCCCGCTCCTTATACTCGAGAATCTTCTTTTGCACCTCATTGGAAATTTCGGTTTTAAAACGGTTCATTTCACGGATGTTGGTTGTCATAGAGCTGATGCTGCCATCCTCGAGCGTGTGGAGGGTCACAAAGGAGCCGTAGTCCAAATCCTCCCGCGCCAGCACGTCCGCCGCCGCCTGGTCAATCGCGTGATTGGATATGTACGCCGCCTGAATAGCCGTCATTTCCTTGAGCCTCGGACGAACCGCGAGATTGACCGCCATAAATATCACACCCGCTGCCAGCAATCCGCATCCGGCACGCCGTTTGGCGGCGCGTCTGTCGATTTTGTGTCTCTGATACCTCACCCAAAACCACCTCCGCTGTCAGAATATGCGCCGGAAGGAATTGTGTGCATGACAAAAAAACAGTACCGATATCAACTGCGATATCGGTACCGGTTCCGGCTGTATGCCGCCGTAGCTATTATGTTTTTTTGCCTGATCTTACTCAGTTTTTCCCTTAGCGAATATCTTATTGATCACTTCGCCGTATGTAAATTAAACTGTACTTTGGACTCACCCTTTACCGTTTATTTATTCAGCAGCTTGTAAAACCTTTTCATAAAAGCTCACTTGCCTTCCGGATTTCATAAACCCTTACGGTGATGTTTGTAACATCGGTGACGCCGTTTCAGATTCTCATGGGACTCAACCTTTTCTATCAGTTGTTATTTGTCAAAAAGCTTTCGCCTCGAAATAGTCATACATCGGATTGGCCGCTGCATTGTTACGCCTTCCGGCTTCTTTCTATGCTCAACATTGACTTTCTCTGCGTTTTTCGCTTGGAGCTGTCAACGATTCACTTTTCATTCTGTATAATGTTTACTGCTTGCAGCTATTACTTTTATCACTTGTTATCGTCATCACTCTGTAACGGAACATCCCGCCATTTCACGACCGGCTGAGATTTCCTTTCGCTGCTCTCAACTGTTTTCACTCATCACACACGTCTCTGCGTTTCGCTTCTCTCTTGACATTCCCGTGTTATCCACTCTGATGCTCTTTTTGCGAACGCCTATCAACAGCAGTAATGTTTATACATTTGCGCGGCTCTGGGCTGCCTAATCCGTTTTTTACTCCAGATGATGTCGGCAGTATTGTTTGACTTTTTGCCTCAGGACATTTGTCCCGGACGTTTTGTCACCGGGCTTTTGTGCCTCGGTTTAAAGCGGCTTTCCGTTCCGCTTTCCTGCTTACATATTATCGAAGCCATTCGGATTGCTCATTGCGGCAATTTTGAAGGCATTTCAATCAACATTTATGCGCCGGTTTTTATCGTGCATTTGTCGATCTGCTTTTTGCTTTCGCATTCCGGATCGCTTGCTATAAAAACTCCTGAGCGCGGATTGCCTTTTCTTATTGCGCTGCAATCTCAGTTCCGTGGGCTTCGGTTCCGATGTGCTGTGAGGCTGTCATTTCATCCATCGGATCCACCCCGTTTCTTTTTTAGGATGCTCAATCAAGTGTTCCAAAGAATCAATCCATCGTTTTGGGTTGTTCCCATACGACGATTGCAAACAACCGCTTGTGTCTTGCGTTTTCTTTTCGATTTCTTCGATTTCTTCGATTTCCTTCGATTTCTTCGATTTCTTCGATTTCTTCGATTTCTTCGATTTCTTCGATTTCTTCGATTTCTTCGATTTCTTCGATTTCTTCGATTTCTTCGATTTTGCTTAACACAAACCTTTCAATTCATCCATTTCAGTTCCGTCTTAATGTTTTTCATAATTCGATCGGAATTACTTTTTCAGAACTGACCTTGAGCTGTTTTTCTTCTTTTTCCCTCGCTCTCTTAAGCTCAACTATAATATAGCACATCTTTTTCGGTTTGTCAATAGTTTTTTTAAAAAAACTTGAAAAAAATTATTTATTTTGAAATATCTTAAATTTCCTATTGACTTATCGAAAAAAAGCGTGTAAAATACATATGTCCGATGGACGGAGACATATTTCACTTAGGTTCATCTGACGGCAGCGATGTCCGGAGGCGCTCCCGCCGGACGACCAGATTTTTGAAACGAGGGACACAATGAGCGAATTTGATGCAGACGCTTTGGAGAAGGATAAGGCACAAGCGCCGACCGAAGCACAGGACGAGGCGGATGACGGCGAAATTGAAGATTCCATCATCACGCTGATCGACGACGAAGGACGTATGTCCGATTTTGACGTTCTGGATGCGATAGAAACCGACGACGGTCGGTTTGTGGCACTCCTCCCGCTGGCCTCTATGGATGAAGAAACCGGCGACGGTGAATACATCATCCTCCGTGTGGACACTGTCAACGGCGAAGAAGAGCTGGCGGAGATCGAGGATGAAAAGCTGGTGGAGGCGCTGGCGGATCTGTTTCAGGAACGCTTTCATGAGCTTTACGAAACCGAAGATTATCTCATAGAATAATCCCGCCGTTTTCGCATATATTACTACTGCCAAATCATTTTACATCATCATCTGACAATCGAATATTCTGCCCGATTCGCGGACTGTGCTTTTATAACCCTACAACTTTTTCATCGGGAGCCAGCACTCCGGCGGTGAATTGCAGACCTCCCGCAGTCATGAACTGAGTACGGAAGCAGGGAGCGTGAAGCCGTCGGGATGGCACCCACCTGTTACTCTTAGTAGCAGGTTATTTAAAGCCCATTACGGTCGGGCGGAATTTTATTTTTGCCTTTGTCTTCTGAAAAACAACCCCCGAATGATACTTTCGGCTGCTGCCGATCTGTCATTCGGGGGTGTTGTTTATCGCGCCGGATTTTGTTTATCGAATTCCGATGTACATGTGAATTTCGCAGTTGTCGGCATCGGCGTTCTGGTATTCCTCAAAGTCACACACAAACGTGCGCGGCAAATCCATTTTCCACAGTTCCTCCCAAAACGCGACGCATGCTTCTACCATATTCCCTCTCACCACGAATTTGGCATATTTCCCTGCCGGAATCACCAGATTGCTTGCTCCGTCCGGCAAATGTGCCGCGTCCGTCGTCTCACAACCTACCATTGTTGTATACGCGCCTTTCTCATCACATTCATAATCCGCGTAGATTTCCAG
>CACWOA010000173.1 GCA_902762395.1 uncultured Ruminococcus sp. | reverse complement strand
TAGACTTATACCCGCATCACCCGCACCGCATCACCCACTCAGTTTTGGTTCTCTGATGGATATTGATAGACTTATACCCGCGAACTATAATGAATATGAAATAGTCTGTTTTGGTTCTCTGATGGATATTGATAGACTTATACTATCGCCACTCCGGCTGAAAATATCGTACTGTTTTGGTTCTCTGATGGATATAGATTTGCCCGTTTCACACTCACACCGCACAAAAAACATTCCCCTTTCACGTCAGGCGGAAAGAAGCCATGCCGCGAAAGGGGAAATTTTTATTTTGGCGTTTTTATTCATGAAAGAGGGCAAAGCGCCGTGTGGTTAGCCTCTGCGTCCGTGACCGCCGAAGCCGCCGGTATTGCCCATGCCGCCCATCTGACCGCGACCGCCCATGCCGCCGCCCATCATCTGGTTGGGAATCGCAGTGACCTGTTCCCCGTTGACGATGATGGTGCCGCCGTTGTACTGCGCGGTGCCGTCGTAATCGAAGGAGGAATTGCCGGTGATGTTGATGGTGCCGCCGTTGACGATGATATTGCCGTTGGAGTCGATGCCGTCGGTGTCGCCCGCGCTCATGGTGATGGTGATGTCGCCGCCGTTGATTTCCACAGTGGGGGTGGCGTAGGCGCTCGACTTCTTCGCCGCGTTAATGGCGTCGTCCCAGCTCGAAAGCGCAAAGGTGCCGCCGTTGATCTGGATATAGATGCCTTCGATGCATTCCGCCGCGGAGACCGTGAAGCTGCCGCCGTCAATCTGCACCAGCGAATTGGCGTGGATGCCGTCGTCGCCTGCCTGAATTGTAAAGCTGCCGCCGCCGATATAGACATAGCCGAGGGTATCGTCGTCGTCATTTTCCGCGTGCAGACCGTCGGTGCCTGCTTTGAGGGTGAAGGTGCCGTCCGCGATGCGGATGGAATCGTTGGCTTCCAGTGCCTTGGAAGAAGCGGTGACAGTATAGCTGCCGCCTGTCACTTTGAGGTCGTCCTTGCACACGATGCCGTTGTCGTTGGAGTTGACGGTGAGGGAGCCTGTGCCGTTCAGCACGAGGTCATCTTTGGAGAAGATCACGCCGTCGGTGTTGGTGTCGCCGTCCGTCGTAAAGCTGCCCGTGACAGAGAGGGTATTTTCACCGACGAGGGTGACAAAGACCTTATCCGCCTGCTTGACGTAGAGGCAGGGGAAGTCCGCGTTGGTGATGCTGACGCCGTCGAGGACGATCTGCACCTTGTCGTCGGAACTTGCCTCTACCACGATGGCGGCGTCGGAAGCGGTGCCGCTGATATGATACACGCCGGCTTTGGTGATGGTGATGGTCTTGCCGTCCGAAACGGTGTAATCGGTGGCTTCGCTGAGATCGGCGGTCTGGGTGAGATCACGCTCGGTAAAGAGTTCGTCGGCGCTGAGCTTGCCGCCGTCGGCGGTGTTCAGTGTGGTGACGGTGGCTTCCGTGTCGTCGGTTTTATCCAGCGTGCTGACCGCTGCCGTCGTATTGGATGCGGCTTCTGCGGCAGATGCGGATGAAGCGGATGAAGCGGATGAAGCGGATGAAGCGGCGGAGCAGCTTGCGAGAGATGCGGCGATGATGTTGACTGCCATCAGACCTGCGATATACTTGTAAACGAATTCCTGTTTCATATGATTGCCTCCCAAGAGCGGTTGTATTTTTTTATTTGTTTTGTTGCTTGTCTTTCGCTCTTTCTGACAACAGTATAAAAAGCGAACCTTAGCTTTACTTAAAACGAATTGTGAAGATACGGTGAAGAGAGAAAAAAGTAAAAGCCGCAAAAGATGCCCGGCTCAAATGAAAAAAGATATTGAAATTTTATTATGAATAGAGTAAAATATATGTGTGTAATATCTATCACAGGCATTGCCTGTGGTAAATCATTTCAAGGAGGGTGACATTATGTCTGCCGCAAATTCAAAGCAGCTGCATGAGGACAACCGCATTGACAACTGGTCATATCTATGGATGGCTATGTTTACTGCCGGAGGCTACGTCCTTTTCAGCATCATCCATTACCTTTTCGGAGAGCTTGTGCTCAAGGTGTTCGGCGCCGCGGTGATCGTCGGTCTGGTGTTTGCCATGGTATATGCCGTGTGGAAAAAGACCAACAGCGAAAGGCGCACGGTTTATTTGCTTCTGTTCATTTCCATTGTACTTCGACTGTGCTATGTGCTTCTCACGGCAAAGTCAGGATATGAGGGGGAGAGCTATGAGATCTTTACCACGGTACATACCGATCTCACGCTGCCCGCGTCGTTTCAGCCCCTCTATTATGTAGCGGCGGCGGCTGTCTATAATTTTACGGGAATGCTCAGTATCCTGCAGCCCTTCGGCGTGGAGATCGTGCGCGTCATCACCGAATACCTCGGAATTGTCAGCGCCATTGCCGTGTATTACATCCTCTGCGAGATGGAAGCCAATGACACCGCGATTTATCTCGGTACCGCCATCATCGCGTTTCATCCCGGTCTTATCATCCTTGGCGGTGAAATCAGCCCGGTCATGACGACCTTTACGCTGCTGGTGATGACCATGCTGTTTTTGTCCAGATGGAACAATTTCACCGACGGCTACAATTTCCTGATGATGAGCATCGCCTTCGGTCTGGCGGTGATGACCGATCTTTCCGCGCTGCTGTTTGTTCCCGTGATTGCTACGCTGATGATTATCAATCTGGTCAGAGCCATCAAGCGCAGAAGCGCGCTGAATATTATCTCCACCTCGCTGCAATCCGTAGCGGGTCTGGTGATCTGGGCGATCCTCAGCTTTGCCTATCCTGTCAAAAATTTCATGGAAGGCAAGGAAACCGGTCTGCTGCGTTTGTTCAATGACGTGAGCGGGCAGCGCGGCGCTGTGGATTTGCATGAGCGCTTCCTTTCCTTCTCCGTCGAAGAGCTGTTTGCGCTTCAGGTCAATCCCACCGATAAAAACGCGTGGGCGTACTGGATTAAATCTTCGTTGTTTGGTTTCCGTTCCGTCAATCTTGCCTCGGAGCAGCTCGCGCCGGCATATGCCGGATTTGTGGCGGCGGCCGCCGTTGTGGCAATGATTGGCGCGCTGATGGTGATCTCCAATATTTTCACCCATCTGGACGCCAAGAAAAAAGTCAACGTCTGGACGTTTATTGCGCTGGTAGTCTGTGCTGTGGGGTATTATGTGCTGGTCAATATCGGACGTCCGGAGGCCGAGTCGATGTCGTTTGGTGTGGCTCCCATTGCGCTGGCGCTGGGAATGACCATGCTGGGCAGCGGACTGAAGGCGCTGAGCATGAAGAAAAAGCTCAATTTCGTCGCACAGATTCTCTATTTCCTGATCGTATTGGTTTGTTTTGTCTACTGCGCCGCAACCGTGGTTTACGGTATTCTCTTTATTTAAGAAATTTTAAATGATAGATTTTGCGCTATATCGCTATGGGATACTGCGCACATGAAAGGTGATTGTATTGTCCGAGAAAATTAAAATTATTGCCGATTCCACCTGTGATATTTCTCCCGAATTGGTGCAAAAATACGGCATTGAGATTCATCCCTTTGTGGTCAATCTCGGAGAAGACAGCTTTAAGGACGGCGTGGATATCACCACCGCCGATATCCTACATTATTACAAAACGACGGGGCAGCTCAGCAAAACCGCTGCTGCACCTCCCGAAGAATACACTGAGCTGTTCCGGAAGTGGACAAACGAGGGATATGATATCCTGTTTTTCACGATCAGCGACGATTTTTCCTCCGCCTATTCCAACGCCTGCCTTGGCGCAGAGGGCATGGACAATGTGCATATCGTAGAGTCCGCCAATCTTTCCACGGGCATACTGCTGCTTGTGCTGGCGGCGGCGGACCTGATCGAAAGCGGGCTCAGTGCGGCGGAGATTGCCGATCAGGTGAGAGCGCTGGCGCCGAAGGTACGCACGAGTTTTGTCATTGACACACTGGAATTTCTCTGGAAGGGCGGCAGATGCTCCGGTGTGGCGGCGCTGGGCGCGAATCTCCTGAAGCTCAAGCCCTGCATCGAAGTGGTGGACGGCAAAATGATTGTCGGTAAGAAATACCGCGGCAATATCGACAAGGTGATACCTCAGTATATTCAGGACAGACTGGAGTCCACACCGCATGTGGTGCGCCGCAGGGTCTTCATCACCCACACCTTTGAGGACAGAAAGCCGGTGGAGGCGGCACTGAAACAGGTGCGCAAGAGCGGTATGTTTGACGAGGTGCTGGAAACACACGCCGGCTGCACGGTTTACAGCCATTGCGGTCCCAACACGCTGGGCATTTTGTATATCGAAGCGTAAGTATCAGCCTTGACAGAAAAAGTGTGAGTAATAGGCGATTGTAAAAGCAAATGAAAAAGAAGAAAAAGCGAAGCGCAATTAGCGAGCGAATGCGAGCGCGGGGTCCAGGGGACTGGTTCCCTGGCAGGGGTCTGCCGATGAATGACAAGCATTCATCTCGGCAGCGCCACCAGCGGGGAGTGGGGCAGCGCCCCATATGCACTAACCTAAGGAAAGAGAACACATCTGCAACCTTGTGCCATTTTTTCGTTTTTCGACAGAGCAGTTTGAGGATATTTTTTTAAACTCCTCT
>CACWOA010000172.1 GCA_902762395.1 uncultured Ruminococcus sp. | reverse complement strand
GCCGCGGATCGTGTCGGCGTAATCCGTTGGATCGACGACATCGAAGTCGTTGCCGTAATGGTTGTTCTGGAAGTTTCCGTTCATCCCCCAATCGTCGATACCCCAGCAACTTGAGCTTTGAATCCAGCCTTTGTCGTCGCCAAGTTTCGTTGGGATTCCGGCATGCGCGCAAAGATCGGCGTCGCCTGTGGCGTCGATAAAAAGCTTTGCGTTGACGGCGCGGAAGCCATTGGCGGAATTGCGACAGGAACATCTTGTCCCACAAGCGGACGCTTGCGCAGAAACGCACGAGATGTTCTTCGCGGCCGAGCTGGTCGCGGTTCTTGCAGTAGGCGGCGTAGGCGCCTTTCTGGAAGCCGTGCCATGCTCCTGAAACGCCGCCGCCCGTCGTGGTTCCGCCAAGGAACGGCAGGATATCGACCGTGAGAGCAGGCGTTTTATGATGCGCAAGGGCGGTCATGACGGCGGAACCGCCGGTTCCGCCGCCTGCGACAAGAACTTCGATATCGGTTGATTCCGAAGGTGTTATTACGATGGAGTGAAGAAGTTTGGTAGCGTCATCATCCAATTGACGATAGGCAAGCGTTTTGCCCGTGTCGGTGGTAATCACGGAATTGGCTGTATCGTTGGAAACGACCTCCATGCCGACAGGCGTATCGCCGTTGTAATAAAAAACCACGTCGCCCTTTTTGAGTCTGGCGGGGTCAGTCTCACTCATGAAGGCAAGGCTTCCCTTCTGGTAGACGCTGCCTCCCTTGTTTTTCAGCACAGGACAGGCGGTGAAATGCAGCAGCGGCATTACGCCGAAAAACGCAATTAAAATCAGACAGCAGGTCACTAAAACAACGCCTGAAATATCGCGGATGATTCTGGGAACGACAGATGATTTCAAAGCAAAAACCCCTTTTTTCCGAATTCATTTTTATTATAGTATAATCCGGTGAAAATTGCAAGAGAATTCTGCACGCTGCGCGGCAAAAAATACCACTTGCGCAGAAGCGTCTTGCATTCCTGTCAGCCTTCGTGTATCATAGAATCATCAGGAAGATACAGGCAGGGCGGTGGATTTTTGAAAATCACATTGAATCAAATCGAAAAGGGCGAAGACGAGGTAATCGTCCGCTATCATCAGATGAACGGGGAAATCGAGGCCATTGTGCGCATTGCGTCGGGCAGCGAGCAAAAAATCCCGTGCAGCAGCGGCAACGTGAAATGTCTGGTGTCGGTCAGGGAGATTCTCTACGCCGAAAGCGTGGAGCGCATGACCTTTTTATATACGTCCGAGGGCGTCTATCAGACAGCCTGCACGCTGCGCGATCTGGAAATCGCCTACGCGCACCGCGGCTTTTTCCGCTGCTCCAAATCCACGATCATCAACATCTACCGCATTGCCGAGCTGCGCAGCGAAACCGGCGGGCGCATTGACGCAAAACTCGAAAACGGCGAACACATCATCATTTCGCGCAAATACGCCAAGGAACTGCGGCGCGAACTGAAAGGAGATGAATGAGACAGCATGAAGAACAAAATCATCCGCCTCTTCAAAATCTATCTGCGGCACGAAATCGACATCGACTTCAAGGCGTGTACTTATTTCTTTTGCACGACATTCTTCTACAGCATGGTGCAGCTTTGGCGCGGTATCTATTCCGTCAGGCTGCTGACGCTGGCGGAAATCCTCGCCGCCAATTATCTCATCTGCTATGTGCAGACCTACCTCTTTCACGACTTTGACGAAGCCGACCGACTGGGCGGAAACGAAATCGGCGGCATCACGGTCTGCACGGGACTCTATCTCGCGGTCAGCCTTCTCTTCGACTGGTTCAGCAGAAGCCTTGTCATTACAACGCTTTATGGGTTGTTTGTGGCATTGTGTTATATCTGCGTGATTTTATGCTATATCGTCAAACGGCGACTCGATACCAAGAATCTCAATTGTATGCTCGAAGCGTACAAGAAGAGAGAAGAAAACTAAGGCACTGTGAGGAAAGGATTGATTTTATGCAAAGTACGCAAAAAGCCATTGACATCCGCGGTCTGACCAAAACCTACGGTCATAACAGGGGCATCGACAATGTATCGTTCAGCGTCGACCGGGGGGAAATTTTCGGATTTCTCGGACCCAACGGCGCGGGAAAATCCACCACCATCCGCTGTCTGATGGGACTGATTAAGCCCACCGGCGGCGCCGCCGACATCCTCGGTATGGATTTCCTCACGCAGCGGCACGACATCATGAAGCGGGTGGGCTATATGCCCTCCGAAACGCAGTTTTACCCTTCGATGAAGGTGTCGGAGGTCATCCGATTTGCCGCCGACGTGCGGGGCATGGACTGCCGCGAGGAAGCCGCCAAGCTGTGCGAGCGCCTGAAAGTCGATACAAACAAGCGCGTGGAGGAACTGTCCCTCGGCAACCGCAAAAAGGTGGGCATCGTCTGCGCCATGCAGCACAAGCCGGAGCTGTTTCTGTTTGACGAACCCACTTCGGGACTCGACCCCCTCATACAGGCGGAATTCTTCGAGCTGGTGCAGGAATACGTCTCGGGCGGCACCACCTGTTTTCTCTCCTCTCATGTGCTGTCGGAAGTCAAAAAATACTGCGGCAGGGCTGCCATTATCAAGGAAGGCAGGCTCATTGCTACCGATACCATCGAAAATCTCGCCCACACCAACGCCAAATCCGTCCGCATCGTCGGGCTGCGGGATATCGCGCTTGACGGCGCGGAAAATATCATCCGTCACGACAACGCCGTGGAATTCATCTACAACGGAAACATCAACGCGCTGATAGGGGAACTATGGGACAAAAAAATAACCGATCTTACCATCGAGGAACCGTCGCTCGACGATGTATTCATGCATTACTACGGAACCGACGAATGACAGTATCATGATGAGAAAGGAGTTTTGGTAAAATGACACTTTATAAGCATGAATTGAAAATGAACCGCATGAGCTTTGCGGTCTGGTTTTTGGGCGTGGCGTCGATGTGCGCCTTCTGCGTCTTTCTTTTCCCCGTGATGGAAGAATCCATGGGCGATCTTTCCGACGCGTTCGCCTCGATGGGCGGATTTTCGGCGGCATTCGGCATGGACCAGCTTCCCATCACCACACTCGAGGGCTTCTTCGGCACCGAAATCGGCACAATCTACGCGCTGGGCGGCGGTATGTACGCGGCGCTGCTCGGTATTGCGGCGCTCTCCAAGGAGGAAACCGCCCACACAGCCGAATTCCTTCACACCCTCACCCTCAGCCGCCGCGGCATTCTGACCGGAAAGCTCGCCGCGATCGTTACGCTTCTTGCCGCGTTCGGTCTGCTGCATTACGGCGTATTTCTCAGCGCGTCAGCCCTCATCGGGGAAAGCATCGACCTCAGAAGTCTGACCTTTTTTACGCTCGCGCAGTCCCTCTGTCAGCTTGAACTGGCGGCGGTGTGTTTTGCTCTTTCCGCCCTCTCCAAACGCAGCGGACTCGGCGTGGGACTGGGACTGGCGCTGGTGCTGTATGTCCTTGATCTGGTCAGCCGCATCACCGACAAGGCGGCATTCCTGCAATACATCACCCCCTTCTCCTATGCCAACGCCACCGATATTTTTGTCAACAGGGGAATAGAGGCGATTCCCGCCTGCGTCGGCGGAGTCGTCGCCCTGACGGCACTCGCGACCGCTTACTTCATCTATACCAGGCGGGATATCGCCGCTTAATTTACCACAATTGAGAACATTTGCCCGCCCTCCACATATTATGTAGAAGCAAGAACATCTTGCCATCAAAACATAAGGAGGCCATATACAATGGGTGAAAGAAATTCTCAGTGCGCCGGGGAACGAGGCGTGCAGGCGATGAATGCCGCCGGTCAGTGCGCCGAACGAGGACGCAGGGACTGCTTTAAGGAAGCGGTCTGCATCAACGCGGGCAGAGTCTATGACGCCTGCCGCGACAGAGAGTGTCTCGAGGATTTGCAGGTATTCTTTGTGGAGCGCGATCAGGACATCATCAACAACGCGCTCGGCGTGCGGCTCAAGGCGGCGGACGTCATCAATGTGGTGATTGACACCGAACCGGTACCCTTCAACCGCGGCTACTACTCGGTAGACATCACGGTTTACTTCTGCGTCAAGCTGGATGTAACCATGTCTCCCATCAGCCCGTCCTGCGAGGTGCGCGGTCTTTGCGTCTACAACAAGAAGGCGATTCTCTACGGCAGCGAAGGCAGCGTGAAGGTCTTCAGCTCCGACTTTGTCTGCGGCGACGACGATGACCAGAATATGCCTGCCGGCAATCTGCCCAAGGCGACCGTCCAGATCGCGGAGCCGATCGGACTCGGCGCGAGACTCGCCCCCGCCTGCGACTGCCAGTATCCCTGCTGCTGCGTGCCGAACCGCGTCGCGAGAATGTTCGCGGGCAGCTTCGATCACAGAATGGCGGAAAAGGTGGTCAAGGTCACGCTGGGCATCTTCATGATTATCCAGCTCGAGCGCCAGGTACAGATGCTGGTGCCGGTCTACGACTTCTGTATGCCCGACAAGATCTGCGTGGATTCCACCAACGAAAGCCCCTGCGATCTCTTCAACAAGATCAGCTTCCCGGCGGATGAATTCTTCCCGCCCAAGGCGGGCAGTCTCTGCACCAGCGAGGCGCAGATGCTGCGCGGACAGTCGGCAGGCGCATCCGCCTGCGGCTGCGGCAATTCCAACAACTAAAATGAGAATTTAAGCGCGCAGCGGAGCTGCGCTAAGATAATAGATAAGAACTATAAATGAGCATATTCGTTATATTGTACAAAGGACAATGGACAATCGCGCCATGTAGGGGACGGCGTCCTCGACGTCCCGATGCGATACGGCTAAA
>CACWOA010000171.1 GCA_902762395.1 uncultured Ruminococcus sp. | reverse complement strand
AAACCATCACCGTGAACGCGCCGGCCCTGACCTGGACACTCGAGATTCCTGCGAATCTTGAAATTGAATTTGGCAATACGGATCTAATAAAGATGGGAAATCTAAAAATCTCTGACGTATCTTGGACCACACTTCCTGCGAGTAACTTTATTTTTGTCAATATGAACTATAAAAGGGAATTGACTAACACAGCGAAGAATAGCGCTATTTTCTACGATCTTCAATGTCAATTACATATACAGACGCCACATTCAGGGGGTATAGAAGGGATTAGCAGTTTTACCGAACCAGGGGCCGACGGAAACCCTCCGGTAACTTACCATTCGACTACAGAATATAGATGGGCTGATATATATATCCAGATTTCTGAGGATAGTTGGCAGGTGGCTATTCCCGGTGAAAAATATACGGGAACGATTACATATAGCTCCCAATACGGGACATGGTTTTAGTATCACAGTTTTTTTGTATAGACCACCCACACGAAAGGAGACCACAACATGAAAAAACGCATTTCCCTGCTGCTGGCGCTGGCGCTTTTGCTCAGCCTCGGCAGCACGGCCCTGGCGGAAGGCACGGGTGACAGCCACACTTATACAGATCCCGAAAACGATCATACTTCCCTGGAGCAGACGATCACCACCACCATCCCGGACAACAAGCTCACATGGTATCTGGAAATCCCGTCCGACATCACCATCAACCAAGGCGGCTACAACGGCCGCGTGAGCCTCGGAAATGTTAAGATTACCGTGGACAGCGGAGAGCTGTCGGACAAGCAGAAGATCGAAGCCACGCTGACCTATGACGGGGTGTTGACCGATACGGATAACACCGACATTAAGATCAACTATCTGCTCAGCGATAAAAACGCCGAACCCGAATACGAAGATACCGCAATGGAAACCGGCAAAGCCTACGTTGTGGGCACAAAAACGAAGACCGCCGAAACCTATAACGCCCCGGACGCATGGGTCATAGAGGACACCTGGGACACGGCGGAAAGCGGAGACTACGCGGGAACGGTCGTCTATTCTTCCAAGCTTGTCGAAACGGACGCATAAGGGAAAGGAGAACACAATGAAAAAACTACTCAGCTTCCTTTTGGCTCTTGCGCTCCTGTCCGGCCTGAGCGTCATCGCCTTTGCCGACGGGGAGTCGACCGGGGGAAATCAGACCGTTAATGCGCACATCACCGGCGATCCCTCCTGGGTGCTGGTGATTCCCGCGGATCAGACCATCGAATTTATGGCCGAAGAGACCGATATTGTCCATGCCGACTGCTCGATAGACAATCCGAAGCATATCCCGGCCGACTGCACCATCAACGCCTCGCTCACACACACCGGGAAATTTACCCTGAATACGGACGAAAGCAAGACCATCCCCTTCACGCTCAATGCCTTCGACGAAGAAGTCGCCGCGGGCACGCCGGTAATTGTCTCCCAGTATTGGAGCGACACAAGAAACAACTCCTGCTACAGCGATATCAATATTGTGATCTCCAGGGACAGTTGGAAGAACGCAGAAGACGGCGGCACTTACACCACCCCCGTCACCTATACCTCTGAGCTGGTCGATCATATCGTTGACCCGGCGGACGGCGGTACTGATCGCGGTTAAGCTGCTTTTATGAAAGGAGCGGGATGCACCTTGAAAAGAATACTGTGCGCCCTGCTCCTTTGCAGCCTTTTGTGTGCGCTGATGCCTGACGCCTTTGCCGACGGGGTGCAGCAGGTTTCCCTCAGCATCCCCTGCACCGTGACTGTGGACGTGGGCGAGTACGGCAAGGTCTACTCAAACAGCACAACCTGGATCGGCCCAAGCATTGGTTCCTTTCAGGTCTGGCCCGGCACGCGGGTGAGCTTTCTGATTACCCCGGACACGGGCTATGTGGTCAATGTCCTGCTGCTCTCCGGCAGGGACGTGCGCGATGGCCTGCGCTACGGCTTGTACGGCACCGTTATCGAACATAGCGAAACGCTGGTCGTGCGCTTTGAAAAGCGTACCGCACCGCAGCCGGACTCCGCTTGTACCATTGTCGTGGATGCGGGCGCACATGGAAAGGTACAGACCTATAGCAACGGAAGCAGCCACGGCACTCACAATTTACAAATTTATACGGACGAAATCGGCGTATTTTCAGTGCCGGTCAACGACTTCATACCCTTCGTCATTCAGCCGGACAAGGGCTACAAGGTCGCGGAGCTGTCGCTTGACGGTGAGGATATGCGCGCTGAGCTGCGCGGCACGGCATACTCCTTCGTTGCCGAGCATGACTCGGTAGTGATCGTGCGCTTTGAAGAAGACCCGTCGCCGTCGCCGCCCGCCGCAGAGCCGCTCACAATACGTGTTGACATTGGAAAAAACGGGCGTGTGCTGTGCTTCGATGACGGAAGCCTCCCTGACGACCATTATCTTGACATATATGAGGACACGATCATCAGCTTCCGGGAATGGCCCGGAGATTATGCCTTTTTTTTCTTTGTGCCGGATGACGGCTATATCATTACCGTCTGCATGGTCAACGGTGTGGATATACTGGATCAGGTCAAATACTTTTCGGTACCCGCCGAGCTCAGCGCGCCGCGGCAAAAGACCTCCGACGCATATGCCGTCAGGCTTGGGGCAGAGCCTGTCACCGGCGCTGCCGCAAAACGGATGAACAGCTTCAGTCCGCGTACGGACAATGAGGCTGTTGTCTCTAAGCCCGGCTTCTATTACTTTGTCGCAACGCGTGATTCCGAGATCGTGGTGCGCTTCGGAAAACCTGCTTCGCCAAGCCCGACGCCGACGCCGACATCAAGCCCGACGCCGACGCCGACACCCACGCCAACACCAACACCAACACCAAGTACAAGTCCTACACCGACGCAAACACCAACACCCACGCCCAGCACGAGCCCTACACCCACACCGGGTACGAGCCCTGTGCCAAGTCCGATTCCAACTCTCTGGCCCACCTCGACTCCTTCCCCGTGGACGACGCCCGTTCCCACGACTCCGCCGTGGCAGGTGACACCGCCTTACGGCCCCAAGACCGGCGACGAGAACACTGTAGGCACATGGGCTACATTGCTGCTTGTCAGTGCAGCAGCTCTTCTGGTACTCTCCCGAAAAATCCATAAGCCGCACACAGATCAGGCACAGAAGCGCAATTAACAGATTAACCGCGAAAGACCAATTTGTGAACCCCCCGCGATAAAAAACGGACCGATGCCAACACATTTTTGATGTGCTGCTCCGGTCCGTTTTTTCTTTTCGTTCGTTTTTGCAAAACTCATTTTTTGAGTTTTTGAAAAAATGGACGAAAAGGAATACCGGCAAAAATGCAAAGTGTCATGAAGTGTGGCCACACTTTGCCGGTATTCGGGAAGGTTCCAAGGGAGGACCTTGCCCGCCTTTGGCGAACGACCTTGCTCGCAAGGTCTAGTGAGTTATACCTTCCGGCGCACGGCTGGCGCGAAAGGTGGATGCGGCTTATGGGCATCCAGCTTTCACGTCAGCCAGGGTGGAGAATTCTGCGAGCCGCAGCGAGCAGAATGCTTCGCCCGATGAAGTCCGGGGAATGATCTGACCGCAGTCAGATCGTTCCCCGGACGGTGCGCCGGGAGGTATATAAAGCCCCCGTCCCGCCGCAGCGACTACGCAGCCCCTGCTCATGCATACGGTTTCCCGCGTTGGTATCAAAGCTGCCCCTTGCTGATGGCAGAATTTCCGTAAGTGATACCAAAACAGCGCTCGTGTGATATCACGCTTCTTGACCGCGGCGGCTATGACACCAACCCGAGCCTTCGTTGACACCACGTTGGTATCATTCTTCCTCGTGTTCGACATCAATCCAGTAATCAAGCGTGTCCCAATGCAGCCCTGCTCTGAAATGGCGCAGCGCTTCCTGTTCGAGCTCATTCGCACGGGTACGGGTTATAAGGAAGTGTTCAGCAGCTTTCTTTTGGCGCACTTCATCATCAAACGGATAACCAAAGCGATAGCACAGGTACTTCTTTTCACGCGGTTCAAGAGAATTGACCGAGCGGCAGATTTCTTCCGATGTTTCTCGTGCGATTACCTTCGGCTCAGGGCGCTTCTTATATTCATCGGGGTACAGCTCCAAGATTGGCTCTTCGGATTCTTCATCTTCCTGCGCCTTATCCTCCACTCGAAAGCCCATTCGTTCCATTTTGGTTGCTGTTTTGTATTTGCCACGGAAGTCTTTGAGGCTGTTCTCGATACATTTCCCGGCATATGTTGTCAGCTTTATATTTCGCTCCGGGTCATATGTCTTGATTGCTCTCCAAAATGCCACTCTCGCAGCCTGCATGAGATCATCAAAATCAACAGAATATTCTTGCCTGATGCGAAAAGACTTTTCATAAATATCATGTACCTTGTCCGCGAGAAAGGCCTCATTGCGCCAAATTAAAACATCCATCGCATGCTTATTCTTAGCCTGTGCCAAAGCGCACAATGCCTCGTTACTGATCGTCTTCCACTCCGGCGGGACATATGGTTTTATTTCCAGGTCTTTCATTCTTTTTTCTGCGCGGCTATACGCGCAACGCTGATAAAAGCGGACAGCAGTTCATCCGAAATCCGGTCACTGATCTCCGGGAGATAGGAAAGGCTCTGCCGGAATCTCTCGGCAAATTCCTCTTCGGAAACTTGTATAAGCT
>CACWOA010000170.1 GCA_902762395.1 uncultured Ruminococcus sp. | reverse complement strand
GAGCGGGACGGCACCGTCACATTCACGGTAAATCGCGGCAAGCTGTACATAAACACGTCCACATCATCCTTCCATAACAATGCCCTTTTCTGATAACAAAAAAATATTAGGATTATGAATTTTGTGTCATGAACCTGTCATATAATTATGTCAATCTTAAAGACAAACGCGAGTATTCCGGCATTGTCTGCGCAAAAGACGCATGGATCGATCTGGAAAGCACCGCAAAGAAAAAGATGTTCAAAGAGATGCGTGTCAGTAAAAAAGACTGGGAAGTATATGAGGATTACGAAGAAGGCGGCATCGCTTTCAAATATGTTCAGCCAGAATACCTGACACAAGTAGGAGATATGAAACTTTCGGTATCTCGAATCATTACGGAATTGAATCAATTAACCGGTAAAAATGAGATAACCATCGAGTTTGACTATGATCTGGTAGATGAAAAATCTTATGTTGAGGAAACCAATTTTATAAAATGCAGATTTGCCGCCATCAAAAACGGAAAAGTCATCGCCTGTACCACTGACTGTTATGATTACGCCGCCAATATAGAATCGGATTATAAAATGAATACAGGGGATATTTCCGAGCCGGACGCTATTGTCCCGATACATTTTCAGTATCGTTTTAACGGTAAAAAAATCACCTATTACGACCCCAGATATTGCAACGAGTTCGGTTTCACAAAGGCTGAATACAATAAGGTCAGGAAATTTAAACAATCGTGGACAGATTTCAAAGCCCACAACACCTTCACCGTATCGGCGGAAGACAGCATCGCACCGTAAATCTTAGAGCTGTCTTCCATACAAAATGCTCCGCCCTTGCCGTCGCAACATGACCGCAAAGCCGGAGCATTTTTATGATGACAATAAATCATTCGGAAACCGCGTTATTCCTCGATATAGCGGAACACATTGTCCGGCTCGAAGCTGCCTTCCGGCGTGTACACACGCCAGTCCACGATATCTTCATAGCGCAGGTCGTCCTTTTGCACGCCTTCCACCATGCCGTCCACATAAAACGCGTCCTGCGTGAGCGTCGCGGTGAAGCCGTCCTCGCGCATTTCGTCCACTTTGAACCAGATGTATTCAAACTGCCCTTCCTCCATGCCGTACTTCTCATCCGGCGTGAGCGGCAGCTTGACCAGCACGTTCTTTTCGGGAATCTCCTCATACATCTCGCGGAGATAGCCGAGGCGTTCCTGCGCCAAGGCGCGCATACGATGGGTTTCGTCCGTCGTCTTGTAATAGATATCGTTGTCCCCCATGCGCTTTTCCCAGCGGATAATCGGCGTGATTTTGCCGTTTTCCACCGCCTTTTCGTTCTCGTAAAGGTAGACCACGCCCATATTCAGGCTGTGTTCGTCGTCGCGGTCTTCGGGACCGCCCATGATGTTTTTGGGGAAATCCTTGAATGACCATTCGCTGCGCTGCCACGTCGCCACGATCTCGCTGCCGTCGCCGCACACGCCGACCAGTTTCGGCTCCAGCTCGCCGATGAACCGGTTATCCCCCACCAGCCGATGCGCTATCTGGTTGAGCGCGTTGCCGAACATACCGTAATTTTCCGTCGTTGCGCCGAGGATTTCGAGTTCAATGGTGCCGCAGCGGGTCAGACCGTGGGTGTGAATCCACACGCTGTCTCCGTCGTCGTTCACGCAATGGATGCAATACATATAGTCAGGCGAAGGCGCCACATGGGACGCCGCCGTCATGACCGCCCACCGTCCCGAATGGATGCGATAGGAATTGTCATCGAGCAGCGCCGCCATGTCCGGCACCAGCATATCCAGCATTTTCACCTGCAAATGGTAGGAATCCATGTTGTTGTCGGCAAAGAACATCTCCACACCGACGGCTTTTTCCGCCGACAGCACCCATTCCCGTTCCTTCTCGCCCACCGAACGCAGCGAGGGGTCGTCGGGGGACACATTGAGAGTTACGTCGGCAATCTCCAGCTCGTATTCCTCCCCCTTGTAGGCAACGCGCACGGGCAGTTCGTCCCCCGACAATACGGTGATTTCGTCGGTATCGTGCAGCCGCCCCAATACGGTATCCTGGTCGGCGATCAGGTCGCCGTTCTTGGGGATGGCAAGCATACGCGAAGGCACGCGTTCCACTGTCCCCGAACGCAGCGCGTTATTGTCCTGTCTCTTGGATTTTCCGAATAAAAACATTTTTATCGTCCTTTCTTTACATCTGTTATCTCCTGAATTAAAAGACCGTCTCGCTGTCGTTCAGGGGCATTTCGGGCGTTTTGCCGCCGCGTGACGGCGACCTGCGTTTTTTTCTGTCACTCGTGACAGGGGGGCGCCTGACCGAAGTATGACCTGCCGTCGCACGGGGATTCCGGTCACACTTGACCGGGTCATACTTGGCGGGAACTCCATCGCCCGAACCCTCCGCAACCGACCGCCCCGACAGCAGCAGCCGGAAAGAAATTACCAGCATGAGTCCCAGCGATACGCTCATAATCACATAATTGCGCATCAGATCGACCGCGTTCATCTTGAATTCGCAGATCACCGCGGCGGTCAGCAGCACCGCGTAACAGGCACAGCTAATCACCAGCCCCCGCGCGTTTTTCCTGACCCGACCATATCTCACCGCCACGATGACGAACGCCGCCACCGCCATGACAACGCTGACAATCTCACTGATCTTGACAAAGCCCAGCGTCACCATAAACAGCGAATCGTTCCGCATACTCTCAAACACCGACTGGGACAGCCCGTACATCATCATAAAGAGGAGGGTTGTATCGCCGTCGCGGGCGCCCTTGCCATGGCGCACATAGCGCGACGCAAAAAAAACCGCGCACACCGCCAGAATCACCGCCGCCGCAATGCCCTCAAAAAAGCCGACCCATACGTTCCACGACTGTTCCGCCTCCGACCAGATCAGAAACGGCAGCTTCCCGGGGGAATCGGTCTGCACAGGGAAACCCATATCCTCGCCGCTCGTAATGCCCGCAAAGCGAACGATGACCAGCGCCGCCGCAAGCGGCACAATATCAGCGTCGAGAAGCCTGACAAAGGATTCCTTCCGCACCGCCGCGCTGATCGCCAGCGCCAGCAAAATGCCGCCCGCCGCGCCGTAAAAGGCGTAGCCGCCTGACGACAAATCCAGAAAGTCCCTCCATCCTCCGGTAAAGGAAGCCACGCCGAACCATCCGTAAAAAATCCTGCTCCCTATCAGCGCCGCCGGCATGGCACACAACGCGGTATTCCACGCACGCGAAGCGTCTTCCCCCTGCCATCTGCGAGACAGCACAAACAGACAGGAAGCCGCCGCCGCGGCGAGTACCATAAACACGGCATACCAGTAAATGGCAAACGAGCCGAAATCAACAAAAATCCAATTTTCCGACATATTCTATGTCCTCCGCTATCACGCAAATACCACCCGTCTCACGATTCGGGAAGTGCCGTTGCAAAATAAATAATATCGCTCATGATGCGTTCTCCCCCGCCCGAAACCACATTGTAAATGTGGTTGTTAAAGACCATCACCGAGGATTGCCCCCCGTCGAGATTGTAAGCGGTGACACATTTTTTATCCGCCATGACAACGGCCAGCTCATTGGTGGTCACTCCCATCGAAACACCCGAACGACCGTCAACGGTGCAAAGCAGGTAGTGCAGCTTTCCAAGCTGTCCGATGGCAGTGCGGGGACACTGCGCTCTCGGGTCACATTCCACGCTGTCGTACACATACTGTTTTTGAACCGGCTCGCCGTCTTTGACCAGCACCGGTCCGAAGGCAAACGCCTGATAAAGCTGATTCTTTTCCACAAATCCGCTTTTGACCGCCGCTGCGTCGTTCATCACCACAAAATCGCCGTCCGAATTGATAAACAACCCGTCGATGTCCATCGGGTCGGTGCGAAACACCCTGCCCTGACGGATAATCACGCCCTGGGGACGGAAGTTGTAGTAATCCCCGTTGACGGCGATAACGGCGTTATTCATTTCCGCCATTTTGCTGCCATAGACACGCCGGATGACGCCAAATTTGCCGTTGGACAGCGCCGTGCGCAGTTGTGTGGGATGCGCAATGGTGATGTCGGCAAAATTGGCGGTAACGGTTCGCTTCTTGGTAATCTGAATCCGTTCATGCCAGCACCTGACGGAAATGGTCTCATCCTCATAGGTGTCCTCGGTAAATTTTGCGCTGTCCGGTTTGGGCGAAGGCTCAAAATCCATCGGTAAAACGTAGACCTTTGGCAGATTGAAGATGCGGGCGTTGATTCTGCTGTCCATGTCCGACACCACGCGAACCGCATCGCGGGTCACGTCTTTTTCCGTCACGGACGCCCTGTCATTCACCATTTTATCTCCCGACGAAACCGCCCCTCCATTGTCCATTATGATTCTGACATTATGATTCTGAAAGCCGCCCACGTTCGTTTAAACGGCATATCCCGAAAGCGCCTTGTAAAAATCGCCTGTCATCATGACCATCCAGCGTCCGCGGCAACTGATCATTTCGATTTCAAAGCGCTGCGTCGTATAAAACGCCTCCGGATGCGTCAACTGTTCCTCCTTGCACCGGTCAATGATCGGCTGTGTGTCGTCGGCACTTTCAAACACCTCGCCCTCATACTCCCTCTGCTGGACGATTTCCAGCGCTTCCCCGGTCACTGCTTCTTCAAATTTTCCGATGTCAAAGGTGGTATAGCTGACCGTAACGAGCGCCGTGTGGGAATCCTGCCGCCTCGCTTTCCCCACCAGTTCATAGCTCCGGCTGCCGTACAGACAGCCCATAATCCGGCTGTTGAGGTCATCGCCGTTTGTCCGTTTCTCCGCGCTGAAATAATAGTTGTACACCATATCCTTGGCTTTCACGTCGTCGCCCTGTATCACTTCATCGAGGAAAACCGCCAGCGCTTTTGAGGGAGAACCGTCCCCCGACAGGTTATACGACGGCATACGACCGCATCCGGAACATACTGTCATGACCGCCGCCGCCAGACAAAGTCCCGCCATTCTCCGCAACCAACGTCTCAATATGACACACTCCCTTCTCATGCAAAATACGCGATCACCATCGCCGAACAGGTGGCGGCGGCTTTCGCCGCAAAGTCGGGATAATCCATTGTCGCCTGCTCGTCGGCGGAATCCGAAATGCACCGCACCGCGCCGAACGGAACCCCCGCCAGCGTGCAGACGTGGGCAATTGCGCCGCCCTCCATGTCGCAGGCGGCCGCGTCAAAGAGCGTGCGCAGCTTTTCGGTCACGCGCTTGTCCGCCACAAACCGGTCGCCCGTGGCAATCGTGCCGACCAGCGTATGCGCCTTGTCCCCGATGGCCGCCCGCAGGCGTTCGGCAATCCCCTTGTCGGCTTCAAAATAAATTGTGTTGACGGTGGAGACAAATCCCACCGGATCCCCGATGGGCGATGTGTCCACATCGTGCTGCACAAACCGCGAGGCAATCACGATGTCGTTCTGCACAATGCCATGCGCCACAGCGCCCGCCACGCCGGTGTTGATGATTTCATCCACACCGAATACGCTGATCATGATCTGGGCGCACACAGCGGCATTGACCTTGCCGATGCCGCACCGCGCCAGAATGGCGGGTTTACCGTGCAGCGTACCGGTTGTAAAGGGAATGCTGCTGATGATTTTCTCCTCTGTATGTTCCATGACCGCCTTGATGGCTTCCACTTCCACGTCCATCGCGCCGATAATGCCTGTTGTTTTTGTCATTTTTTTATGACACTCCTTTCAAGTATGCAGGTTGCGCCGCATTTACTGTAGTTCTGCTGTTGTCGGGTCGCTTTTTCTATCATATCACAAAAGACTGAAATATGCAACTGACTCTTATATGAGATTTTCCAATTGCGGTTTTACCCGAATTTTACCTGAATTTTTGCACGTCCTGCCAATGCTTTTTATCAAAAAAGCCACCGCGATTCACAAATTGTAATATTCTGTCGGATTTTCCACAATCCACATGTTTTAACCCCCTTTCATTCCACCTGCTGTTGAAAAGTCGGTGGAATCCCTTGAAAACGCCCCTTTTTTCGTCCGATATCTGTGGAAAAGTCTGTGGAAAGTGTGGAGAACCCAGATTTTGCCTGTGGAAACCCCGTTTACCCATTGTAATAATTGCATGGCAAAAATGCGACTCCTGCAAAATATGATTTAGATAAAGGATTATAAATTTACGATTGAGGTTTCCTGCGTTCAAAACACCAAAATTCCAAAATTGATTTCCCTGAAAAAATGACATTGCCTCTTGCTATTTTGGCGAATCTGATATATAATGAATCTATCTGCAAGCGGTTTTGACCGCAAACGAAAAATATTGAAAAAACAAAGGTGAGATCATTTATGCTGGACATGAAGTTCCTCAGAGAAAATCCCGACGTAGTCAAGGAAAATATCAAGAAAAAGTTTCAGGACAGCAAGCTGCCTCTCGTAGACGAGGTCATCGCGCTGGACAAGCAGCTCCGCACCATCATGCAGGAGGCGGACGGACTGCGCGCCAACCGCAACAAGGTTTCCAAGGGCATCGGCGCGCTCATGGCGCAGGGCAAGCGCGAGGAAGCCGAGGCGGAGAAGGTCAAAGTCACGCAGTTCTCCGAGCGTCTGGCGGAGTGCGAAAAGCTCGAAACCGAGCTGAAAGAAAAGGTTCGCAACATCATGCTGATTATCCCCAACATCATTGACCCCTCTGTGCCGATCGGTGAGGACGACAGCAAAAACGTGGAAGTAGAGCGCTTCGGTGAGCCTGTCGTTCCCGATTTCGACATTCCCTACCACACCGACATCATGAAGCGTTTCGACGGCATCGACCTCGACGCGGCGGGTTCCGTCGCGGGCAACGGCTTCTATTATCTGATGGGTGACATCGCCCGCCTGCATTCGTCCATTCTCTCCTACGCGCGCGACTTTATGATCGACCGCGGCTTCACCTATGTCATCCCGCCCTACATGATCCGCCGCAACGTGGTGGACGGCGTGATGAGCTTTGCCGAGATGGACGCGATGATGTACAAGATCGAGGGCGAAGACCTCTATCTCATCGGCACGAGCGAACACTCCATGATCGGCAAATTTATCAATACCATCACCAAGGAGAGCGAACTGCCCAAGTGCCTGACCAGCTATTCCCCCTGCTTCCGCAAGGAGAAAGGCGCGCACGGCATCGAAGAACGCGGCGTTTACCGCATCCACCAGTTTGAGAAGCAGGAAATGATCGTGGTCTGCAAGCCGGAGGAAAGCCCGAAGTATTTCGACATCCTGTGGCAGAACACGGTTGACTTCTTCCGCACGCTGGATATCCCGGTGCGCACGCTCGAATGCTGCTCGGGCGATCTGGCCGATCTCAAAGTCAAGTCGGTGGACGTGGAGGCATGGTCGCCGCGTCAGAAGAAGTATTTCGAGGTCGGTTCCTGCTCCAACTTAGGCGACGCGCAGGCGCGCCGTCTGGGCATCCGCGTCGTGGGCGAAGACGGCAAGAAATACCTCGCGCACACGCTCAACAACACGGTGGTCGCGCCGCCGAGAATGCTCATTGCGTTTCTTGAGAACAATTTACAGGCGGACGGCAGCATCCGCATTCCCGAAAAGCTGCGTATGTACATGGGCGGCAAGGAAGTGTTGGTGCCCAAGAATTAATCATTTGACAACCGCCAAAAAATAGTGTACAATAACACATGAGCAGAATAAACGGTCGCGTGCCTTGCTCCAAAGGGCATGGCATGAGGAAAGTCCGAGCATCGCAGGGCAGGATAACGGCTAACGGCCGCCGAGGGTGACCTTAGGGAAAGTGCAACAGAGATATACCGCCTGTTCCTTCGGGAGCGGGTAAGGGTGGAAAGGCGAGGTAAGAGCTCACCGGCTGCTGTGGAGACATGGCAGTCCTGTAAACCCTATCCGATGCAACATCGTGGTGGAACATATGCGGTTGCCCGCCGCGTTCCGTGGAGATGGCTGGAGCTGTGCAGCAATGTACAGTCGAGATAGATGACCGTTCACGACAGAACTCGGCTTACAGTTCTGCTCATCTTTTTTCAGACAAGGCGCTGTTTTCCCGATCGGGCAAACGGCGCTTGTTGTTTTCGTTTTCATAAGGAGGAACTCATGCAGGAACACACCATCCCCAACGCATCAGAATGGAACCTCGAAAATAAAGGTTCCCAATGCGGCAAGCCACCCGAACTTTGGGATTTGCTGGACGGCGACGGTCATCCTCTCGGAAAAACGCACATACGCGGGGAAGCACTGCCGCCCGATACCTATCACCGCGTTGTGGAGATTTTCACCGTCAATTCGCACGGCGAACTGCTGGTCACGCTGCGCTCGCCTGACAAATACCCCTTCCCGGATATGTGGGAGGTCACGGGCGGTTCGGCGCTGGCGGGCGAAGATTCTCTGACCGCCGCCAAACGGGAACTGCACGAGGAAACCGGTCTTGTCGTAACCGACAGCGAGATCGAATGGATACACACCCGCCGCGGCAAAACGGTGCTGATGGACGTTTATCTCGCGCGCAAGGACGCGTCCATTGCCGACCTGACTATGCAGGAGGGGGAAACGGCGGCGGCGCAATGGGTGACGTTTGACACATTCGAGCGCATGATCGCGGACGGTGAAGTGCCGCCCCCGGTCTGCGACCGTTACGCGGACGTGAAGGAAATCATAAAGGAAAAAATCGGATAACAACATAGATAAAGCGCCCGGCGTGCCGTTATTCTGCGGCATACCGGGCGCTTGTTTATTTTTTCTTTTTTCCGAATGCTGAAAAGAGAACCTGCATAAAAGACATTACGCGACCGTCACATAAAATCCGGTAGCTTTACCTTGGTAACTGACGACAATCTTCTGCTGCCCCTTGGTATTCAGCTTGCCGGAGGGCGTGCAGGTGAAGCCGCTGCTCACTTCGGCAGTCGTGTTGTCGGTGTAGGTGACTTTCAGCACCATGCCGGACGAATTGAAGGTTTCGCCCACCTTGTAGGTGCGTTTGGTGGGGAGTTTCTTGATCGTGACGGAAGAAACGGGCTTTGTCACCTTCACGGGGAATGCCGTGGACTGTCCCGCATAGATGACGGT
>CACWOA010000169.1 GCA_902762395.1 uncultured Ruminococcus sp. | reverse complement strand
CAAACCCGCGTTTTTATAGTATAATAATTGGTAAACATTAAATTCCCTTTCAGGAAGTGAACGCAAATGCCCATTAAGATCAACAACGAACTACCGGCGCGAAAAATTCTGGAAAACGAAAATATCTTCGTCATGACCGAAGAACGCGCCATGACCCAGGATATCCGTCCGCTGAAAATCATTATTCTCAACCTCATGCCCACCAAGATCGAAACCGAGACGCAGCTTCTTCGCCTTCTCAGCAATTCCCCTTTGCAGGTGGAGATCGAACTGCTGCAAACCGCTTCCCACGAGGCGAAAAATACCCCTACCAACCACCTGCTCGATTTTTACAAGGTATTCGACCAGGTGAGGGACAACCGCTACGACGGTATGATTATCACCGGCGCACCTGTGGAAAAACTGGATTATGAGGAAGTCGATTACTGGGAAGAGCTTTGCGAGATCATGGAATGGAGCAAGCGCAACGTCTACTCCACCCTGCATATCTGCTGGGGCGCACAGGCGGGGCTTTACTACCATTTCGGCATCAACAAGTACACCCTGCCGCAGAAGCTTTCGGGCGTATACCGTCACCGCGTCACCGCCCCGCTTCATCCGCTCATGAGAGGGTTCAACGATTTTTATTGGGGTCCTCATTCCCGCAACACCGACATCTCCCGCGACGATGTGGAAAAGCATGAGGAACTGGTCATCCTCTCCACCTCCAAGGACGCCGGCATTGCGCTGGTGGGACACAAAAACGGACGGCAGTTTTTCTCCTTCGGTCATCTCGAATATGACCGCCAGACCCTTGCCAACGAATATTTCCGCGACCAGAACCGCGGACTGCATCCCGAAATTCCCTGCAATTATTTTCCCAATGACGACGTCTGCGCCGTTCCCAATCACTCATGGCGCGCCCATGCCAACCTCCTTTTTGACAACTGGCTCAACTACTACGTCTACCAGCAGACCCCCTACAATCTCGCCGACCTCAGCGAAATGGTTCTCTGAATGGCATTTAAAATAGGCTCTTGATTTTTGAGCGCAATGCATATATAATAGATAGCAGACTGTATGTCATAATTTTCTCAGACAGGAATGATTACGATGAAAAACTATAAAATCGCCGTCCTCAAAGGCGACGGCATCGGTCCCGAAATCGTCAACGAAGCAATGAAAGCGCTTGACGCCGTGGCGGAAAAATGCGGCTTCACCGTCGAATATGACCAGGCGCTTCTCGGCGGCTGCGCCATCGACGCCACAGGCGTTCCGCTGCCCGATGAAACCGTCGCCAAGTGCAAGGCGGCGGATTCCACCCTTCTCGGCGCGGTCGGCGGCGCGAAATGGGACACCCTGCCGGGTCATCTTCGCCCCGAAAAGGGACTGCTCGGCATCCGCAGCGCACTCGGTCTCTTTGCCAATCTTCGCCCCGCCCGTATCTTTGAACCTCTCCGCGAGGCTTCGCCTCTGCGTGCCGACATCATCAACGGCTCGCTGGATATCATGGTGGTGCGCGAACTGACCGGCGGCATCTACTTCGGAGAAAGAGGTCGCCTCGAAGAAAACGGCGTGCAGGCGGCCTACGACACCGAGAAATATTCCGTTCCCGAAATTGAGCGCATCGCCCGCATCGGCTTTGACCTCGCCATGAAGCGCGCCAAGAAGCTCTGCTCCGTCGATAAGGCCAACGTCCTCGAAAGCAGCCGCCTGTGGCGCGAAACCGTCACCAAAATAGCGGCGGAATATCCCGAAGTGGAACTGAGCTATATGTATGTTGACAACTGCGCCATGCAGCTCGTGCGCAATCCCTCGCAGTTCGACGTCATCCTCACCTCCAACATCTTCGGCGACATCCTCTCCGACGAAGCGAGCATGATCTCCGGCTCCATCGGTATGCTGGCTTCCGCCTCCCTCGGTGAAACTGGCGCCGGACTCTACGAGCCGATTCACGGCTCCGCTCCCGACATCGCCGGTCAGAATATCGCCAACCCGCTGGCAACCATCCTTTCCGTGGCGATGATGCTCAAATATTCCCTCGGTCAGCCGGAGGCTTCCGACCTGATCGAAACCGCTGTGGCACAGGTGCTGACCCAGGCCCGCACCCCCGATATTTATGTGGAGGGCATGAAGAAAGTCTCCTGCTCCGAAATGGGCGACATGGTGGCAGAGTTAATTCGTAATGCGTAATGCGTAATTCGTAATGCGTAATTCGTAATGCGTAATGCGGAATGCGTAATGCGGAATTGTGCTGACGGAATCGCGCTTTCTGTTTTTTCAATCCATGAATAAAAACACCCGGTCAAACGGATTTCTTTCGTCTGACCGGGTGTTCTCTGTCTTTATCTATTTTTTTATAGCACCCAAAACAAAAAGCGAAGTCCAACCGCCGCACGATTAACCTCGCTTCTTCCTTACTATTTAGTTTCTGCGACCTTCCACATAGCCTTCGCCGCCGACAACCACGCCCACCGTCTTGGCAAAAATCAGAGCGTCGAAAAGCAGCGAACGGTGAATGACGTATTCTTTGTCAAAATACACCTTTTCTTCGGCGGGAACACAGTCTCTGCCGTTGACCTGCGCCCAGCCCGTTACACCCGGACGGACGTCATACACGCCCTCGCGCATACGCAGCTTGTGGACATCCGCCTCGCTCTGGATCAGCGGACGGGGACCGACCAGACTCATATCGCCCTTGAGGACGTTGAAAAGCTGGGGCAACTCGTCAATGCTGGTCTTGCGGAGAAAACGACCCACGCGGGTGATGTGCGCGTAAGGGTCGGACAAATCGGAAGTGGCCGTTTCATGAGGCGCGTTGACCTTCATCGTGCGGAACTTGTAGACCTGAAACGGATTGCCGTTTTTGCCTACGCGCCGCTGACTGAATATCACCGACCCCTCGGAATCCAGCTTGATGCAAACCGCAACAACCAGGAAAAAGGGCGCCAGCAGCGTCAGCGAAACCGCCGAAACCGCGATGTCAAACATTCTTTTTACCAACGTATAAACAGGCTTTGTCTGGATACGAGTATCATCAAAATACAAGCTGCCAACGTAACTTTCACGCACATTAACCATGACAAAAACCCCTCCTTGCACCATAATCCATTCTACAGAAACCGGGAACCTATCTGCCGTTACGGCTCTCACGACCCTGTATCATTTCTTACCTATAGTATATCACATGGCTTATCGAATTACAATATATTTTTTTTGTTTTTTGTAATTTTCTCAAAATCACCAAAAAACAAACGCCGATGACCGACAAATACTTATTAAATAACGATAAAGCTTGTTTTAATCATACCGCAACAGGAACGATTTGTCAATAGTTTTATTGAATATCAATACTGCTTCACACAAATTTCACATTATACAGGCTTGTTTGGACACAATTTGGTTTTTATCGCTCAAATCACTCATCAAACCCGATGATTTTCGTACAATTCATCCATTCGCATTCGCGTTTGTCATGCGTCACCAGCAGCAGCGTGCGCCCGTCAAGATACGTCGAAACCTGCCCGATCACCCTGCCACGCAGTTCTTCATCCAACCCTTTAAACGGCTCGTCCATCAGCACCATGTCCGAAGGATATGCCAATGCGCGGGCAATATTCACGCGCTGCTGCATACCGCCCGACAGGCTGTCGGGATAGCTGTCTTCCTCTCCCCCAAGCTCCAGCGCGTTCAGCAAAGCCAGCGCCGCTTCCCGCGGACATCCCGCCGCGGCGGTGATATTTTCGGCGGCGGTCAGCCAGGGCAGCAGGCGGTATTCCTGAAAGACGAAAGACACGCGGTCATAGCTGCTCCGCACCTGACCGCTGTCGGGTCGGGTCAGTCCCGCGGCGATATTGAGCAGCGTCGTCTTGCCGCCGCCGGAGGGTCCGAGAATCCCCACCCGTTCGCCGTCGGCTACCATAAGCGAAAAATCGTGCAGCACGGTTTTGCTGCCGAAGGACTTGCTGATATGTTGAAAAGAAAGCGGCATCACTTGTCCCTCCTTGTCAGGTGAAGCTTCCGGCTGAGCCGATCTACCGCCCACACAAAGCATTTTTCCAGCAGGAGGCTCATGATAATCACCGTCACCGTCCACGCGAACAGATCCACTGTTTCCAGATAGATTTTGGAATAATACAGCTTTCGTCCGATGGAATCCTTGGTCACGCCGATCACTTCCGCCGCTACGCCCGCCTTCCACGCCATGCCCAGCGCGGTACGGCAAGCCGCCATGAAATAAGGCAGGATCGACGGAATGTAGATGTTGCTCACCTTCTGCCGGCGGTTCATGCGGTACACCGCCGCCATTTCGAGAAGCTTGGGGTCTACCTCTCCGATGCCCTGATAGACATTGGCATACACCACCGGCAGCACCATCAGAAAGGCAATAAACACCGGCACATGCTGTCCCGTCAGCCAGACCAGCGCCAGAATGATAAACGAGGCGACGGGGGTGGATTTAATCACCGTAACCGCCGGAGAGAAGAAGGCGCGGGCAAAGGCATAACGCCGGCAGATCACCGCCAGCAACGCCCCGGTGACGCTGCCGAACAGAAATCCCTCAGTGATTCTGCCCAGTGAACGCAGCGAGTCGCTCCAGAATTCCGCCGTTCGCCCCAATGCCAGCAATCGGCGCGCGACGGCGGCGGGAGAGACCACCAGCAGCTCCATATTCACCGCCATACAGACAAGCTGCCACAGCACCAGCCAGAGTGCCGCGACAGCCGTCTTGATTGCGATGTTTTTCAGTTTTTGAGAATGCAGGATTTTCCC
>CACWOA010000168.1 GCA_902762395.1 uncultured Ruminococcus sp. | reverse complement strand
GAACAAATTATATTTTATATTTTAGTATAATTTCCAGAATTTGTCAATAAATTTTCATATATTCGCACATAAATCGTTTTCTTACCGGATATACCCTCTCATCATTTCCCACATCAGTATCGCGGCGGCGGTCGCGGCGTTGAGCGATTCCGCGCGACCGTTCATGGGAATGGTCACTTTTTCAGGGCAAGCCTCGATCAGTTCCCTGGTCAATCCGTTGCCCTCATTGCCGATGCACATAATGGCGCCACTGAAAAACTGGATGGCGGTCACATCGGAGGCATCCTCGCGCGGCACAGCTGCCATGGGGCGCATACAGCGTGCCGCCGCCGCCCGCATGGCGGCCGGTGCGTCGTCGGTGCGATAGATAGGGATGCGGAACATCGCTCCCATCCCCGCCCGCAGCGCCTTCGGAGAGAAGCAGGAAGCGCTGTTTTCGGTGACAATCACACCGCTTACCCCCAATGCCTCCGCTGTGCGAAAGACCGTGCCGACATTGGAAGGATCCTGCAAGCCTTCGAGAAGCACATACTGTCCCGTCTGCTTCAGCCCGCTGAGATCATTCTCCACGCCTGGCGCACGCGCCACTAAGAAGACGCCCTGCGGCGAATCGGTATCCCCTATCTTTTTGGCAATGTCCTCTGTAATGATGTACGCCGCCTTGGTTCGTTCCCTCAGCTTTTCGACATAATCGGCATATTTTTCCATGGCTTCCGCCGTGCAGAATAACTCTTCTCCCTGCACGCCGCTTTGCGCCGCGTCACAGCAGAGCCGGGCGCCTTCGCAGATAATCAGCCCTGATTTGCGGCGCTCACGGGGACTGGTCATCAGCTTGACCGCACGACGCACAGCGGGATTCTCGCGTGATGTTATAGTGGTCAATCGTTCTGCCTCCTTACAATAATAAAAAAGAAGGATACATCCTATGTGGTCCACGGGACATATCCTCCTTTAATGCAATCGTTATGCTTCGCTTTTTTCTTCCAACGCCTTGGGTTCGGACTTCTCACCGCTCACGATTTCCGGCTGGCTTTCGCCGTCCACACATTCGCGGGTAATGAGAACCTTCACTACATTTTCCTCCGACGGCACCGAGAACATAATAGGCGTAAGAATGCCCTCGATCACACCGCGCAGACCGCGCGCGCCCGTCTTTTGCTCGAGTGCCTTTTCCGCAATGCGGTTGAGCGCCTCCTCGCTGAATTCCAGCCCCACATCGTCCATGCGAAACAGCGCCTGATACTGCTTGACAATGGCGTTTTTCGGCTCGGTCATGATACGCACCATCGACTCTCTGTCGAGCGCCTGCAGCGAAGTCAGCACCGGCAGACGACCCACCAGTTCGGGAATAATGCCGAAACGCACCAAATCATGCGGGATGCACTTGGCAATCAGCTCACCGTAATCCGCGTCCTCATTGGTGCGAATCTCCGCGCCAAAGCCCATCGCGGCATTGCTCACGCGCTTCTCAATAATCTTTTCGATGCCGTCAAACGCGCCGCCGCAGATGAAGAGGATGTTAGTGGTGTCGATCGGGATAAACTCCTGCTGGGGATGCTTGCGACCGCCCTGGGGAGGCACATTCGCCACCGTTCCTTCCAGAATTTTCAGAAGTGCCTGCTGCACGCCTTCACCGCTGACGTCGCGGGTGATGGAGGTATTCTCCGACTTGCGGGCGATCTTGTCGATCTCGTCGATGTAGATAATGCCCCTCTGGGCGCGCTCCACATCATAGTCCGCCGCCTGTATGAGCCGCAGCAGAATATTTTCCACATCCTCACCGACATAACCCGCCTCTGTCAGCGTGGTGGCGTCGGTAATCGCAAAGGGAACGTCCAGAATCTTGGCAAGCGACTGCGCCAGAAAGGTCTTGCCCACACCGGTGGGACCGAGCAGCAGGATGTTGCTCTTTTGCAGTTCCACGCCGTCGTCTGTGTGAGGCGACAGGATGCGCTTGTAGTGGTTGTACACCGCGACCGCCAGCGCCACTTTCGCGTCGTCCTGTCCGATCACATAGTTGTCAAGATGGGCTTTGATTTCAGCGGGCTTCAACAGGTTGAAACTCTCCTCCCGGAAAAAGCTGTCCCCATCATCAAAGCTGTCCACGTCATAGAAGCCCTCTTCTTTGAGCATTCCGACGCAGAGAGTTACGCATTCGTTACAGATAAATACGCCCGGGCCGCGCACAAGACGAACGCCCTTGCGTTCACTCTTGCCGCAGAACGAACACTTCGGCTCGTCAAAATTGTCCCTGTACGCCATTGAATCACCTATCCTCTTATCTCTTGTAAATAACGCGGTCGATCAGACCGTACTCCTTCGCTTCTTCGGCGGACATATAATTGTCGCGCTCGGTGTCAATGCAGATCTGAGAATAGGGCTTGCCGGTTGCGGCAGCCAGCATCTCGTTGAGTTTCTTCTTGGTTTTCAGAATCTGGTTGGCCTGAATCTCGATATCGGTCGCCTGACCCTGCGCGCCGCCGAGCGGCTGATGAATCATGATTTCGCTGTTGGGCAGCGCCAGACGCTTGCCCTTTGCGCCTGCCGCCAGCAGGAACGCGCCCATGCTCGCCGCCATGCCCATGCAGATGGTGGAGACGTCGCACTTGATATAATTCATGGTGTCGTAAATGGCAAGACCGTCCTTGACGGCTCCGCCGGGGCTGTTGATATAAAGGCAGATATCCTTCTTGGGATCCTGACCCTCCAGATACAGCAATTGCGCGGTAACAAGACTGGCGGTCACACTGTTGACTTCGTCAAAAAGCATGATGATTCTGTCATTGAGAAGACGGGAGTAGATGTCATAGGAACGCTCGCCTCTGCTGGTCTGTTCTATTACATAAGGTACCAAATTACTCATAAATTCAATCTTCCTTTCCACAATATGAATGTAACCGACGACAACGGTACCGTCATATCCTACCACAGCATTTCCAATGAAAATGCCNTATTCAGCTTCTTCGGGCTTGACAGCTACATAATTGGCAGCGTCACGCACCACATCGACGGCTTTCTCCACAGCAACGTCCTTTTTCAGACCGTCTACCGGAACGATGTTCTTAACCTGCTCCAGCTCTACGCCGTAGTTCTTGGCAAGATCATCATAAGCCTTCTCGATTTCTTCCTCAGAAACCTCGATATTCTCAAGCTCCGCGATCTTTTCGAGAGCAAGACGCAGCTTGACCTGATGAATCGCTTTGTCTCTGAACTGACCTCTGAGGGAATCCATGTCAAGACCGGTGTAGTTGAAATAGGTATCAATGTTCATACCCTGCATCTGGAGGTTGTAGTCAAAGTCACGGATATTCTCGTCCACTTTTCTGTCATACATGACCTCGGGAATGTCAGCGTCCACCAGATCAATGAGCTGGTCGATCAGCTTGTTGTCCGCGTCGTCCTTTGCCTTTTCCTCCGCCTTGCGCAGGAGGTCGGATTTCAGATCCTCCTTGTACTCTGCAAGGGTATCAAATTCGCTCACGTCCTTGGCGAACTCGTCGTCCAGTTCGGGAAGCTCGGTTTTCTCAATCTTGTGAATTTTAACCTTGAACACAGCAGGCTTGCCGGCGAGTTCCTCGGCATGATACTCTTCGGGGAAGGTCACGTTTACGTCAAATTCCTCGTCGATGCTGTGACCGACCATGCCGTCCTCAAAGCCGGGGATAAACTGACCCGAACCCAGCTTCAGGCTGAAATTCTCCGCCTTGCCGCCTTCAAACGCCTTGCCCTCGCAGAAGCCCTCGAAATCAAACTCAACGGTATCACCTGTCTCGGCCGGTCTGTCGTCTACGTTCACCTTGCGGCTGTTGCGCTCCTGTACGCGCTTAAGCTCGTTCTCCACATCTTCGTCCGTCACAACGGCTTCCGCCTTCTCTACGGAGAGACCCTTGTAGCCCTCGATCTTCACCTCCGGCTTGACGATGAACTTGGACTTGAACTTGACTTCACCCTCAAGCGAAACCACTTCGGCGCTGTTGACGTCCACGACTTCCTCGCCGAACTCTTCCACAGCGGCGTCAACGGTCTTGCTGTAAACGGACTCTACCGCTTCCTGTGTGAAAACGGAACCGTACATTCTCTCGATGACGTTCATGGGAGCCTTGCCCTTGCGGAATCCGGGCACGTTGTACTTGCCGGCATCCTTACGGAAGATTCTCTTCTTCTCTGCCTGGAGTTCTTCCGCGCTTGCGGTAAACTCTACTTCGTAGGTCGTGTTGTCGATTTTGGTCTTGCTGGTAATCATCTTCGTTTTCCTCCATCGGTAAGATAATTCAATTACACGGTTACACGGGACGACAAACTTTCCGTCCCCCGCCATAATTTTTTTGTAACGTCAGTCATTGAGATATTATAACAAAAGAAATCGTATTTTTCAAGTCATTTCTCGGAAAATATGTGAATGATTTGTAACAATCCCATTTTTTTCCTTGTTTTTTCGACTTTATGGTTCATCCGCCACAATCAGTTGCGGAACAAATTTCACATAATCCGCCGCGATCAGCTTCATCCCGATGCCGTCTGCGTCACCAATGAACGCCTTACGCCCCGCCATGCCGTGAAGGTGTCCGTACCAGCACCGCCGTATCTCATAGCGGCGCAGCACTTCCATGATTTCCTCGCAGACATAGTCGCCGTAGATCGGGGGATAATGCAGGAAGACAAGCGGTTCCCTGCCCAGTGCCAGCCCCGCCTCAATAGAGGCTTCCAGCCGTCCCACTTCCCGCAGCAGCACGGTCTGCTCGTCGGCGGGGCAGTCGTAGGACCACCCTCTGGTGCCGCAGATCGCGTAATCGCCATAGGGAAAGGCGTTATTGAAAAGAATTCAGTCCATTGGCTTCGAGCCAGTCGTCCATCTTCTTTTTGGTAGCCCACCAGTAATCGTGGTTGCCTTTCATCAGAAGCTTCCGGCCGGGCAGTTCGTGGAGAAATGTGAAATCGGGCAGCGTATCCCCCAGTTTCATCGCCCATGAGATATCCCCCGCGATCACCACCGTGTCTCCCGGTTTTACGATCGCCTGCCAGTTGTCGTGAATGCGCTGTTCATAATGCTCCCAGCCGGAAAATTTATCCATTTTTTTATTCTCGCCAATTGACAGATGCAAATCGGCTATCGCAAAGAGTGCCATTTTTTCATCATCCCCTCTAAATGAGAGTGAATAGCTGCCGCTATATGGGCAAATACTACTGCTGTACAGCCTTTGCTGTGCGATACCCTATTCAAAAAGATGGAGTGATTTCACCATGTCTATGAATCAGAATCAGCATCCGCACGAACCGAGCTTTCAGCAGCGCGTCAACCACATCCAGTGCGGCGTGACCAACTGTGCCTACCATTCGGAAAACAACTGCTGTCACGCGGACACCATCGAGGTGCAGCCCTGTACCTCCTGCTGCACATCGCAGGACGACACCGCCTGCAAGACCTTCCGCGAAAAAAACACCGTCACCGGTTAATCCTGACAGCGGAGTCCCGTCATTTTTAACCGCTGAAATCCGAAAAAGCGATGCCCCGTCAGTGATGAAAAACTGCCGAGGCACGCTTTTTTCGGTTCTGACAGGTTGTTCAGAGGATGGAAAGCGATCACAGCCCCAGCATCTGAAGCACCGTGGCGCGCATCGACTGCGTATCGTTGCCGCACACGCTGTCAAAACGGACCGCCTTGCCCTTCAGACCGGCAAGCGACGCGGGAATCGCCACGCCGGACACCTCGTTGAGATTTTCGAGCATTGCAAAATCGTCCTCCGTGATCTTCTCCCTGGCAACGGCGCTGAGGACAGCGGGCGCAAATTTATAGGGGCTGGCGGTGGAAGCAATGATCGTGGGAACATCGCTGCCGAATTCCTTGACATATTGCTCATAGACATTCAGCGCTACCGCGGTGTGGGTATCGGAGAGATAATGCTGCGAAGCAAACACCTCCCCAATGGTAGCCAGCGTCGCTTCATCGTCGCAGCAGCCCGCCCAGAACAGTTCTTTGATAGCCGCCTTTACATCATCGTCCACCTCATATCTTCCGGTCGCGGCAAGACTGTCCATCCAGCCCTTGACTCTCGCGCTGTCGCAGCCGCTCAGGTCATAGAGCAGACGCTCCAGGTTGCTGGAAATGAGAATATCCATCGAAGGAGACACGGTGGTATAGAAATGACGGTTTCTGTCGTAAACGCCCGTTCTGAGGAAATCGGTCAGCACATTGTTGGCGTTGGAGGCGCAAATCAGCTTGCCGATGGGCAGGCCCATCTTCTTGGCATAGTAAGCGGCGAGAATGTTGCCGAAGTTGCCCGTGGGAACCACCACGTTGACCTTATCGCCCTTGTTCTTGATCACGCCCTTGTTCATCAGATCGGCGAAAGCGGAGATATAGTAAACAATCTGCGGTGCGAGACGACCCCAGTTGATGGAATTGGCGGACGAAAATGCCATGTTGCCCCTGGCCAGCTCCGCCGCCGTTTCGGGATCGGTAAAGATGCGCTTCACACCGGTCTGCGCGTCGTCGAAATTGCCGCTGATAGCGCACACGCCGACGTTGCCGCCTTCCTGCGTGACCATCTGCTTTTTCTGAATCGCGCTCACACCCTCCACGGGGTAGAACACGATGATTCTGGTACCGGGAACGTCCTTAAAGCCTTCGAGCGCCGCCTTGCCGGTATCGCCGGAGGTCGCGACGAGGATAACGATTTCCTTGCCGTCGCAGGTCTTTTTGACCGAGCGGGTCAGCAGATGAGGCAGCAGCTGCAGCGCCATATCCTTAAAGGCACAGGTGGGACCGTGCCACAGTTCGAGTACAAAGCGGTTTTCCGCGATATCCACCACAGGCGCCACATCTTCACCACCGAATTTGCCGATGTAAGCGCCGTCCACGCATTCGCGCAGCTCTTCTTCGGTAAAATCGGTGAGGTACTTGCCCAGTACGCTCACGGCTCTGTCGCGGTAGTCGGTTTTGGCAACCGCAAGCAGTTCCTCATAGCTCAGCGCGGGAATGGCTTCGGGAACATACAACCCGCCGTCGGGCGAAATGCCCGTCGCGATCGCGTAAGCCGCCGAAACCTTTACGGAATTGTCTCTTGTGCTGGTGTAATTCATAACAATACCCCTCGATTCCATCATCTGTCAAATCTTTTGCATTTCTTTTTAACCATGCAATGTACTAAAAAGATTGTAAAAATTTTAACAGATAATTCGCCCGATGTCAACGGTATGCCGCACGATTTATCACATACCACAAAAATTTCGGATTTCGGGGCATTGGTTTTGATTTTTTGTTTTTTTATACTTTTATAAGCGCACCCACAGCGAGGGACGCACCATCACCAAGCCGTCGGTGATCTCGCTGCCGTAGGTATTCACGCCGCCCACAAAATGCACGCTCGCCGCATAGCGCCCCGAAGCGCCCGACGTGCGCAGCCACCACATAAAGCCGTTGCCGGTGGGAGAGAGTCTCTCCTGCCGCTTGGCCGCATAGGGAGAGGCATACACCTTGCGCTCCATGTCAAAGGTAAAATAATGCGCCATTTCCTCCACACTCAGCGCAAAGATGCGGTCACGCGTCGACGCGCTGTCCGGCATTTCAAACCGCGCCTGCCCCGGATTTTGCAGCGTAACGGGAGCAATCCGCTCCTGTTCCTCGTCGCGGAAAGCCTGGCTCATAAATTCGCCGCCCAGCCACGCGCGCAGTGCGCAGGTTTCCCATGTCACATCGACCGGTTCATTGTGATAGGGGCGGCAGTCAATGAGTCTGTCCGCGATCAGCAGCGCGTAATTGTCCTGTAACGCCAGCACCAGCCATCCGAGCGGCAGCACTTCGCCGTCCGCCCCCTGCGGGTAGCGTCCGAATTCGATTTTGTCTCCGATATTGAGTGAGTGTGTCATTGGTTGCAAAACCTCCTGTGGTGTTTTTTTATATTTTATTCAGAATTTCATTTGTCCTTTCATCCTCGCTCCCGCCGTAATATTTTTGCAGCACCTCACGGAACACGGGCGGCGCGTTCTCCACCTTGGCAAACAGCGTCATGCAGGAACGCAGCTTGAGGTTGTCGGGATAACCGAAAACCTCCCCCGCGTCGTCGGTCGGAAGCGTCAGCAGCGCCTTACTGATTTCTATCAGATGTCCGCCCAGACAGGGGTCGTGCAGAAACGCGGCGGCTTCCCCAAGGGACTCTATGGCGTAATACTGCGCGGTGGAGCTAAAGCCCAGCCCCTGTATCTGCGGGAAGATAAACCACATCCAATGGCTGCGCTTGCGTCCGCTCCGAATCTCCCGCAGCGCGGTATCATAATATCGTTCGTGTACTCTGATAAATCTCGAAAGATCGCAGGTGTTTTCCATATTAGTCAAAGCCTCCTGTCAATCGAAAAGAAATCACTTTCTGTTATTATACCTGATACCCGCACGATTTGCAACAATTCATCCTGAAAAAAACAGCAAAAACAGAAAAAATCCACAAATCTATCCGCCGCCGTTGAAAAATCCTCGTCCATAAAAACCATTTGCAAATTTTTTACGAAAATGCTATACTGAATATAAACCAAAACAGAAGCAAACAAAGTGTGTGGCTGCAAGCGTAAATCCGACTTTTGCAGCCGCGCACTTTTTGTTTTTGTCTGATTTTCCCAAATCAACGGAGGTTATGAAAAAATGAGCCAACAGAAAAAGAAGCCAAGAAACAAACGCGCCAAAACAGCGAAGAAAAACGCCTTTCTTGAAACGCGTCCCGTGGGACAACTCATGCGCCAGTACGCCGTTCCCTGCATCATCTCGCTGCTGGTCGCGGCGCTCTACAACATCGTCGATCAGATTTTCATTGCCAACGCAGGCTATCTCGGTTCCTACGGCAACGCCGCCAACACCGTGGTCTTTCCGCTCACCGTGGTGGCGCTCGCCATCGCCGTCATGATCGGGGACGGCTGCTGCGCTTTTGTCAGCATTTGTCTGGGCGCCAAACAGAACGACAACGCCCACCGCAGCATCGGCAACGCCATTCTGCTGTGCGTTGTGTCCAGCGTTATTCTCACGGCGATTTACCTGATTTTTCAGAATCCCATCCTCACCCTTTTCGGCGGCAGAGTCAACGCGGAAACCTTCGCCCATTCCAAGCAGTACTTCCTCTGGATTTCTCTGGGCATTCCCTTCTATATGTTCGGTCAGGCGATGAATCCCATCATCCGTTCGGACGGCAGCCCGCAATTTGCCATGCTCTCCACCCTTGCGGGCGCAGCGGTCAACATAGTGCTGGACCCGATCTTTATTTTCCCCTGCAAAATGGGCATGATGGGCGCGGCGCTTGCCACCGTCATCGGACAAATCCTCACGGCGGTTCTGGCGGTGTGGTATCTGCTGCACATGAAAGCGGTCAGGTTGCAAAAAAGCAGCTTTGTCTGGAACGGGAGACTCATCAAAAAATTCCTGTCGCTCGGCATATGCAGCTTTCTCTCCCAGATTTCCCTTGTTGCCGCCATGGCGGCCATCAATAATATGCTCCGGAAGCACGGCGCGGCAGATCCGGTCTTCGGGCAGGCACAGTATGCGCAGATTCCCATGGCAGTGGTCGGCATTGTCATGAAATTCTTCCAGATCGTTATCT
>CACWOA010000167.1 GCA_902762395.1 uncultured Ruminococcus sp. | reverse complement strand
TCCCGTATAGCCGGGATAAAATAGGCAAACGAATGAATCCGTCCGCCACGCCTGCCAACGTCCTGTATCACGTCTTCCATCAGGCTTTCGGAAACACCGCTTTCCGTCAGTTCCCGGAGCGCCCGATGATCGGCGCTGCTCAGATGCTTTCCGGTTGCGTCAAAAAATGCCTTGTCAATCCGTCCGTCATCGGCAGCAGCAGCGCCAGCGTCTTTGCTTTGCTTTGCTTTACTTTGCTTTATGTTTGCTTTGCTTTGCTTTGTGGTCGTTTTCTCGGAATTTGATGTTGGATTCTTGGAATTCGTCCTTGAATTCCCGGAAATTTCATTTTCAGACTGCACTTTAATAAAGGCTGCGGTTTCGTCTTTTTTTAAAAGCCACAGTCTGTCGCATACGGCAACAGGGTTTTTGACAGCCTTGCCCTTGACTGCCTCCTGAAATGTCATCTGTATTTCGCGGGACGTGAGAACCTTGTCCGACTTGAAAAGTGTATCGTCAAACAGTGACCGTTCAAGCAAGAAGTTCAATATCTGCCCTATTTTTTCATAATTCATATTGAGTTCGGACGAAAGGATATAGTTGAAATCGTCATCGAAGCGGAGGAAATAGCCGTCCTCCCGGAATATCTCGCACATGAGATAGATGTAAAGAATCAATCCGTCCGACCCGTAGCGGGCTTTGAGAATTTTGACCTTACGATCAGCAAAGAAAGCGGTACTGAAATAGAAAAACTTCCTGCCGTCTCTCGACATCAAGTCACCGTCTTTCCGTTGAATGTCTCCGGCATGGCAGCCGGTTAAAAGGGTAAGTCGTCATCTCCCACCGCCTGATAGGGGGAAGGGGAAGGTTGGGGCTGCGGAGACTGTGCCGGATGCGCCGGGCGAGTATCCGCGCCGCCGCTGTCTTTTCTGCCTTCGGCGAAGTAAACCTGATCGGCTACAATGTCCCATGATCGGCGCTTGTTGCCCTCGCGGTCGGTGTAACTGCTCACCTGAACGCTTCCGCGAACCGCCACGAGCTGCCCTTTCTGAAAATATTTGCTAACGAAATCAGCGGTTCCCCGCCACGCGATCACGTCCAGAAAATCGGTCTGGCGTTCGCCGTTCTGGGCATAATCCCGCTCGACAGCCAGCGTGAAGCGTGCCAGTGCGGCGCCGCTCTGTGTCGTGCGGTAATCGGGATCAGCCGTAAGCCGTCCCATCAGAATCACGCTGTTCAGCATTTTATTTACCTCCATCATTCCACGCTCACCGGCAAACCAATCAGCTCTTCCACCTTGCGCTTAAAGAGTTCCCTGTCCCCGTTGCGACTGCTCGCGTGAATCAGCCGGACCTCTGAGACGGCACCCAGACGGTCCCTGTTTTCGCTGAGATATCGCAGCAGATATTCCAGCGACATATGCGAAAACCGCAGCCGGTCCCGCTGCCGATGGTCGGTCACTCCGTCCGAAATGCTTTGTGACAGCAGGTCAAGGCTGTAATTGCATTCCAGCATCAGGGCGGTCGTCCCGCGCGGGATTCTGTAGGGGATGAGGTAGGTGTCGGTGGCAAACAGCAGCTTGCCGCCGCGTGAACCGGATAGGAGAAAGCCGAGCGGTTCGGCCGCGTCGTGCTTCATGTGCAGGGGCATCACGGTAAATGTCCCGATGCGGTATGTTTCCTCCGCCCTGACCGGATGGGCGCGGTAATCGTCACTCAGACCCAGCGCGTCCAGCGTGCCGCGCGACGCGTACAGGTCAAGGCTGTATTTAATCATCAGATCGGCGGCCGCCCTCGCGTGATCGCCGTGTTCATGCGAGATCAGGCAGGCGTCAACCGTGGAAAGCGATACCCGCCGCGCAATGCTTTTGACCTGAATGCCCGCTTCCAGCAGCAGGGTTGTCACACCGTCACGGATGACATATGCGTTGCCGCTGCTGCCGGAAGCCAGTGTCTGAATGTCAATCATAGGCGTTAATACGGGTCGGTGCCGGAAGCCTGTCCGTCACTGTTGCCATCGCCGACCACCTCGCCGGTGTCGGGATCCACATCAATGATCTGCGTCCCCTCGTCATACGGTTCGCCGATATCCACATCATGGGCGGAGCTGCTGCGCTCGATCTCCGCGTCCAGTCGGCTGTCGGTCGCCTCGTCGGACGTGCGGCAGATGCTTTCCAGCACCAGGGTGCTGTCGTCCGCCGCGTTGATGAGCGGCTTGCAGGCTTTTCGGGTCACGGTTTTCTTTGCCATTTCGGCGGGGAATCTTAAGTGCGTCGAGTTCTCCGCGAAGGGATTCGCCCGGGACATCGACCACGCCTGCCGGATTTCGTCCATGGTCATGATAGTGGTGTTCTCGCGCCCGTCGCGGTATTCCACCGTACAATACGCCGCCACGATCCTGTTTTTGTCGATGTTGCCCAGCTTCTGGTTATGGGTGACAATCTCGGTGCGTCCGCGCAACTTTCGGTACTCGAATTCATCCGCCTCATACACCACATCGGCATAGATGTCATAAATATCCGGATTCTTCGCCTTGGCAAGGTGGATGTCCCCGAAGTAGGAGCGCTGCATGACCAGCTTATCGCCGTAAACGATGTAATAACACTGCTTTTTGCCGGGGTCCAGTCCCTGCACCACCGTGTCGAGCAGGGCGGTGGCAATCGAATTGGGATTGCATACCAGCAGGGCGGGATTGCCCTTTTTGTCGCCCACGTTGTCCAGCGTCAGCATGGCCGCTTTCAGCGCGTTGGCCGCGGAGTAGTTCGCGGGAAGATGCAGCTGCCCGCTGGTCACATAGACCGTCACCTTCCGCAGCGTCGCGTCGGGATAGGTCTTGTTGCGTTCGATGATCTGCTGATTGGTGGGTTTATTCGTCTGATTTTCCATCGTGTCATTCCTCCACATATACTCTTAAATCTTCGCTGCCGCCGTCCACGGCGAGCTGAATGGTCTGTGCCTCCACAGGCAGATATTTCACGACGCTCTCAGCGCCGTCCAGCCAGATCGGGGCGGTCATTCCCATCTCACGGGAGATCACGTTGATGATATCCAGTCCGGCGTTGGCTTTGGCTGCCGTATTGAGATTGGTGGTGTAGGGGATGCCGTTCACCGTCACCTCACAGCATTCCGCAACGCCGCCGTTGATCTGACGGTTAAAGAGTTTGAACTTCGCATAGGCAAACCGTCCGTTGACGCTCTCCTCGATCTCCGTCAGCTTGATCTGCTCGAAGCGTTCCGCCAGCTCGATGCCGTGCTCCAGTTCGGCGCGGCGTTTGCCCAGCTCCTTGGCCTGTGCTTTCAGTTGCGCGATGCGTCGGTCCTGCTGTGCCACCTGCCCTTCGGCGGCAAGGCGGGTCTGCGTCTCCCGGAGTTCCGTCTCGATGTCGGCAAGCTCCTGCCGGACGGCGTCGGTCTGTCCCTCTCTGTCCCGCGTCATCGTGAGAAGTTTGTCCTTCTCCCGTTGGATTTGAGCCGACAGCGCCTTGCCGCTGTCGGTGTCCTCAAAGGGCGGCGGGACTTCCGCTTGCAGCCGGGCGACCGTTTCCGTCGCCTGCGCCGCTTCCTGCTGCAATCGCTCCTGCTCCTGCTGCCACTCCGTCAGCTGCTGCCGGATGCCCGTCAGCCTGTCCCGGACGGCAAGCCCCTGCCGCTGGTTTTCTTCGAGCGTCGCCGCCTTGTGACGGTGGAACGCCTGCCGGAGTTCTTCTTTCTTTTCCTCCGGGTACTCTCTGCCGCAGGTGGGGCAGACGGTGGATGTCTCGTCGAACGCTTCGGCTTTCACCCGGTAATACTCATTCAGCAGCGATTCCCGCTTGCCTTGCAGCGCTGCCTCCTGTCCCTGTGCTTCTTCGATTCTCTGCCTGCCGTAAAGCAGCGCATTCCGGATGGTATAGCACTTTTCGTTTGCGCCCGTCAGCTCGGAGCGGTCGAAGCATTGATTGCAATATTTCGCCTTTTCGGTGGCAAAATCTGCCTGCAACTCCGCGATCACGCCGCGCTGTCTGGCGATCTCCACGCCGTTCTCGATGTCGCTGATCTGCTGTTCCAGCGCCTTTTTGCGCAGGGTAAGCACCCCCATTTTTGCGCCGTCGTCCGGTCGGGGCATCTCTGTCGGCTTCGCCTTTTCCGCCTCGTCCACGCGGGCGGGAATGCCTTCCAGCTCCGCGATCACCTTTTTGCGCTCCGCCTGACTCATGAGCTTGTAATCGAGCACCGATTTGCAGCCGATCAGCGTGATCAGATCCCCGATCTCGTCCTCATGCTTCCGGATAATCGTCCGGTCGCTGGTGCTGCCGAAGTAATCCAGCAGCATTTTGCGGCGGGTGCGCCAGTCTGTCTTTCCGGCAAAATAATCCGGGTCAGACAGCAGGCGAAAGGTTTCCTCCGGGCAGATGTCCGCAATATAGGCCGTGTACTGCGCTTTCGGTTTCGGCACGCCGTCGATGAAATAGGTGTATTCGTTCTTCGGTTTGCGGTCGGATTCATTCTCGCCGTTGACCTTGGCGAATTTCTCCGCCAGCGTCTTTCCGAGTGTGAAGGTCTTGCCGTCGTGTTCAAACTTTCCGACCACCTCCACGGTCAGTCCGGAGGAACCGAAAGGCTTGACCTCGAAATTGGTCTCGCTGCGCCCGGCGCTGTCCTTTCCGAAGAGCAGCCATGTGTACGCGTCAAAAAGGCTTGTCTTTCCCGCGCCGTTGGTTCCGCTGACAATGGCGTTGCCGCCGTTCAGAGGCAGTTCAAACGAGCGGATGCCCTTGAAGTTGGTGATGGTAAGATGCAGCAGCTTCATGCGACAT
>CACWOA010000166.1 GCA_902762395.1 uncultured Ruminococcus sp. | reverse complement strand
GGTCCCGTCACCAGCCACGATACCACGGTAAAGGTCGAGAAAATCGCGCCCTTGCTGCGCGACATCCTGTCGCGCTCCGGAAACGCCATCATCGTGGGCGGGCTGGATTGCCGGTCGCAGGAGGAAAATATTGTTTTCCTTCTTTCCCGTATTCTGAATATTTCTTTGGAATTCACCTACCGGAGCCGTTCGCGCTTTTGCTATGACCGCCTCCACAGCAGGCGGCTGCCCTCTTTGTCCGGATCCGTTTTGTTCCCCTGCCGTTTTGGCGGTCCCGAGGGGGTGCTGCTTCTTGCGGGAGAACAGAGCATTCTGCTTCTCCCTGCCGCCTCCCGCGCCGCCATTTCGATTGCCGTCTCTGTCAGAGAATTCCTTGCGCCCAAGGTCGCGCAACGCAAGAAGAATATCGCGGTCGCGCCTCCTTCGGTTGAGGACGCGCCAAAAGACTATCAGAAGTTTTCGCGAAAACCGCAGAAAAAACTTGTCACCAGAGAATACGACGAGGAAGCATTGCGCAGCGTCATGGAACGCACTGTGCGACGCGCTCACCGCAAGGACGCCATGCATTTCTCCGAGTCGATGTACGACGACAGCAACAGAGCGGCTCCTAAAAAGAGAAAAAACAAGAAATCCGGCTTTGGCTTCCGGGGATAATCCGACCGCCTCTTGCCTGTGCCATGAGAGGAACGCTTCCGCTGCTGCGGCAGAATAAGAGCCTATCCCAAAATTATACGCACACGTCTTGCTTGTCATTTTTCCGCCATACTGCGTTGCTTTCCCTTGCAATACAAAAGTATTGCAAGGGAAAGCGCCTTGTCTGGCGAAAAACTGCCTGCGCAATCCGCGCACGGCTAATTCTGGGATAGGCTCTAAGAATTTAAAAAAAGTACAAACATTTCTCTGAAATATATGATATAATGGATGTAGTCATGAAAGGGGTGTTTTCTGATGTATCATAAACATAATTTCTGGGTCAAAGCAGTCGCCCTGATTCTTGCCGGTATGATGGTACTGGGTATTATTTCGAGCGTTCTTTTCAGTATTTTCTCATAAATATAGTGAATTTTTCACGATTTTTTTGTTATTTAACGCTTTTCTTTATACATATTATCTAATTCGTAAAATTAACAGTGAGTTTTTTTCACCCCTACTGGAAAAATGATTTTATTTGGAGTATAATATACAATAGGTACTTTGGTACCCGTTATAATCTTTGGGTTATTCAATTAATTAATCAGGTGGTGCTATTATGACGCTAAATCAAAGATTAAAAAAATTCAGAACGGCTTCGGGTCTCACACAGCAACAGGTAGCGGATGTATTGAGCTTGGATCGCTCAACGTATGCTTACTATGAATCGGGAAAAACAACGCCCGATATCAGATCTGTCAGCAAGCTGATAAAGATTTTCAACATCAGCTATTATGATCTGATCGACGAACCCGATCCCACAACGACAGTCAACGACGGCGCAAATGAGGAAGACGAAGGCGAAAAGATGCACATTTACGAGCTTTCCAAGATGGAAAAGCAGTTAGTCATCAATTTCCGTATGCTCTCTCCCGCGCAGCAGGAGGATTTGCTTTTCTCATTAAGCTCCTCTGCTTTCGACAAGAAAAAGAAGCCGCGTAAGAGCGTTGAAACCGACGAAAACTGATTCTTTGCCCCTATAAGGCAGGAAAATAGCTGAACTTATGCGAATGTGTTGTTTTGATGGAAATCAGACGATTGATTTGGAACAAAGCATCTGTCAACATACGTTTGTCATCGACGAAACGATGGATTGGCAATAAAAACGGCGGGACTCCTTTTGTTCCCGCCGTTTTTTGCCGCTTTTCAGCGTCCGATATCTCCGCCGCTTCTGACAGAACGCGTCAGAAAACGCCCTGCTCTGCGCTCCATCCAATTGACAATGATGCCGTTGAGCAATCCCGTCAGCGTTCCCACCCCCATCAGAACGGGCAGCAAGGTCAATACGTTCCAGGTGGAAGTCATCCATGCCGCCACCGCCGTCTGCGCCGCCATATGCATCGCCCCGCCTGCGGCGCTGATGCCGGCTGCCGACAATCGCCGCCTGTCCATGCGGCATAACGCCGCCATGATTCCAAAGCTTGTCACACCGCCCGCCAGGGAATACGGCAATCCCCCCATTCCTGAGAACAGCGCCGCACTGATGAGGATTTTGGTGAGCATCACACCGCACGCCGTGCGTTCCGAAGCGGTGAAACGGAGCGCCAGCAAAACGGCGATGTTTCCCAGTCCGAGCTTCATTCCCGCAATGGGCGGCACCACCGGAATCAGATATTCCACATACCCCAGCAAAACGGCAAGCCCCGCAAGCAATGCCGCCACCGTCGTTTTTTTGGAAAGCGTCACCCTGTTTCCTCCCTCCGATATGGCTGTATCGTCCAGAACGGTACTTTTTTATTGTACACCCTATCTCTGCGTTTTGCAATGACCGAGGTGATTTTTTTGAACGATTCCGCTCAGAAAAGAAAAAGCAGCGTCATCCTCATGATAACCGTTCTCCTCCTCCTGCTGATAGGAACGGTAACGGCACTTCTCTCTCTGTCAAAGAAAGACCCCGTTTCGCAAACCGAACTGGCGCTCGATACCCTTTGCACGGTGACACTTTACGAATGGTCCGGCGACGGAGAAGCCATTTTGTCCGACGCCTTTGCCCTCTGCCGCCGCTATGAAACCATGCTGAGTACCACTGTCAGCGGCAGCGATATTTATACCATCAACCACAGCCACGGAAAAACCGTCACCGTCTCCCCCGAAACCGCCGCGCTGCTGTCGGATGCGCTGTACTATTGCGAACTGAGCGGCGGTCAATTTGATATCACCATCTACCCTGTCAAACAACTCTGGAATTTCAGCGGAAACAGCAGCGCTGTCCCTGAGAAAAAGGCGCTTGACCGCGCTCTCCGTCAGGTAAATTATCGCCATATCGTGATCGACGAAAACCGCGTCACACTGCCCGAGGGAAGCGGGATTGACCTGGGCGCTGTCGCCAAAGGTTATATCACGGACAGAATCGCCGAATACCTGCAAAGCCGCCATGTGCGTGCCGCCGTCATCGACCTCGGCGGTAATATCCGTGTCATCGGCGCAAAACCCGACGGAAGCAGCTGGAAGGTCGGTATTCAGAAACCGTTTGACAGCGGCAGCATAAAAACGATAGAAGTGACCGACAAAGCGGTCGTCACCTCCGGCGTTTATCAGCGCTGTTTTGTCAAAAACGGCGTGCTTTACCATCATATCCTTGATCCTTCCACGGGAATGCCGTGCGATACCGGTTTATCTTCCGTGACGATCATCGCCCCGTCTGCCGAGGCAGCCGACGCGCTCTCTACCGTTTGTATGCTTTTAGGATATGAAAAATCCTGCTTGCTTTTACAGAACCTTCCCCATGTGCAGGCTGTTTTTGTCACCTCGGATAATCAAATTCTTTCCCCGGAAATCAACTGAAAAACCCGCGGCTCCTGAAAGAACTGCGGGTTTTATCAAACACCTGACAAGAATCATTCTGCGGCAATCCGTTACTCCGAAGCCTGCGCGGATTCGTCCTTTGTTTCCTCACAGGGTACGCTCCGATACAACTCGTCAATCGGAACCTCCAGCACATCGGCAAAAATCTGCACCTCGTAATCGTAAACCGAACGAAGCTGATTTTCAATCTTGCTGATCGTCGCAACAGAACGCTTTAAATTTCTCTGTTCACACATTTCGCTGAACATCGTCTGAGAAATATTTCTTGCGTTTCTGATCATTTTGAGTTTCGGGCCTATCACGTTCAATACGCCTTTGTCATTATTCTCCTTGTAATACATACCATCCATCCTTTCTAACCGTGAAAATCCATGAATCGCCCAAAAATCAAATCTATCTGAATGCTGCAAAAACCTGAGAGAAATGCAGCATTTTTTGTATAACAATCGGTAGATTTGTTATAATTCTAACATTTTTCACACTATCTGTCAAGAGGCAATCCTGCTAAACCGACGGATTTTTTCCTTTTTTTACATGAATTTCTTCTATTTTTTGTCAATGATTTATCGACTTATGATGCGTTACATTTAAATACTTCATCTTACACAGCGTGATTCAAAGTCGTTATCCGGCTGCCTTTTCTCGCAATTCGAGAATTATTCACCTTATTCTTCTTAATTTTGAAAAACGGCTTTTTTCTCTCTTTTTTCAAAAGTCCTGATTTCAGGATTTTCTTTATAATCCGGCATCTTACTTTTTTACAAATTAGAAAATTTTAAGTATCGGATTGATATTTTAAAATATGCTCCCTCTGCTTCCAAAAAACGGAGTAAAAAAATATTTTCCCTACGGGCGGTCTAAATGCCAGGTGGGTATTGAAAAAAAGGAAAGAATATGTTATACTTTTACAAAAAGAAAACAAAGGAAGGCTGCTTTTTATGAATATCTGGCATCACATTGCAAAAGAACGTATCTCCCCCGAGGATTTTGTCGCCTGCATCGAAATTTCCAAGGGCGGCAAAAATAAATATGAGCTGGACAAAGCCACCGGGATGCTTAAACTGGACCGTGTGCTTTACACCTCTACCCATTATCCCGCCAACTATGGCTTCATTCCCCGCACGCTCGCGGCGGACGATGACCCGCTCGATGTGCTGGTCATCTGTCAGGAGGCCATTCTGCCCCTCACTCTGGTGCAGTGTTATCCCATCGGCGTGATCAAAATGACCGACAACGACTCCGCCGACGAAAAGATCATTGCCATTCCCGTTAAGGATCCCTCTTA
>CACWOA010000165.1 GCA_902762395.1 uncultured Ruminococcus sp. | reverse complement strand
AAGCGCAGGAATACTTGGTGTATTCCAAGCTTTGACAACGAAGTCAGAGCCGAAAAAGACAAGTCAGATTGTTCAGATTATTTTTGAACAGTGCCTTAATTTTAATTCGTAACTTTTTGTAATATGCAGTTCATATATTCGCGGAATTTGTGTGGTATAATAAACAAATACAAATGTGTAAAGGAGTATGAAGCATTGAAAATCTCGGATGTATTCAGAAAATTAGCGGATTTTTTTGATGACCTTGCGGAAAAGAAACAGGAAAAAAAGCAAGACAAGAAAAATAATCCCAAAAAGAAGATGTCGTGGGAAAAAAAAGTACTCATTGCGGCGGCTTCCGTGGCTTGTGTGCTGCTTCTCCTGGTGGCAGCGGCGTATGGGGTATTTAACCATTATTACAACAAACTGAATGTGGAGACGCTGGACGACGATTACCCGCTGATCGTCACGGACACCGACAAGGATCTGGAAGAACTGACCGACGAGCAGAAGGCGGAACTCGAAAAACACATGGATGAGAGCGTGGACGACGGGCTGAAGTTTGACGACAAAAACGTCACCAATATTCTGCTGGTCGGCACGGACAGCCGCGAGAAGGGCAACAAGAGGTCGCGCAGCGATACCAATATCATCATCTCCATCAATCGCGATACCAAGGAAATCATCATGACTTCCTTTATGCGCGATATGTATGTGCAGATTCCCGGAGCGGGCAAGCAGCGAATCAACGCCGCCTTCATTTTCGGCGGACCGCAGCTCCTTTTCAATACGTTCAGCACCAATTTCGGCATTTACCTTGACAAATACGCGCAGGTGGATTTCTACAATTTTATGAAGGTGGTTGACGCCGTGGGCGGCGTGGATATTACCATATCCTCCGGCGAACTCAAGTCGATGAATAACGCGATTGCCGAGATCAACCAACACCTTGGCGTTGACGCAAGCAACGGCAAGCTGAAAAAGGCCGGTACCGTCCATCTCAACGGCAAGCAGGCATTGGCTTATTCCCGCGTGCGCAAGGTAGGCAACGCGGACTTTGAGCGCACCGAGCGCCAGCGCAGAGTGCTGACGGAAATCTTCAAGAAGGCGCGGACGATGAGCGTTTCGGAACTGAATGATTTCGCGAACATCGTGCTGCCGATGATTTCCACCAATCTTACCCGCGCAGAGGTGCTGGATCTGGTGATGAATTCTCCCGAATACCTGAAATATGACCTCAAATCCCAGCGCGTTCCCATTGACGGCAGCTATACCTATATGACGGTCAACGGCGCGTCGGTGCTGGGTGTGGATTTTGTCGCCAATAAGAAGTTCTGGTATAAAACGGTTTACGGCGAAGACTAAGAAGTCATGTGGTGATTTTCATCCATGACCCGGTTTCTTCGCAACAGGGTCCATCCGTCATGCAACAAAGCAAGGAAAGGAAGCATTTGATTTGAAAAAAAAGGAACAAAGCAAAGGTAAAAACAATGCTGCCAGGAAGAAAAGAAGCGGAAAGGTAGCCTATGTTCTGACTTCCCTGCTGGGGGTAGTGGTGATTCTCCTTTCTGTCGCATATGGCATATTTCATCACTATTACAGCAAGCTGAACACCGACAGCATTTCCTATGGTCCGGATGATTATGAAATATCCGAAACCGACCTGAAGATTTCCGAATCCGATCTGCAATTGCTGAATGAGACATTGTATGAGGATCTGGGGGACGGACTGGAATTTGATGAAAAAAATGTCACCAATATTCTGCTGATCGGCACCGACGGACGCGTCGGAGGCAATAAGAGAACCCGCAGCGACGCCATCATTGCGGTCTCCATCAACCGCAATACCAAAAAGGTGATTATGACCTCCTTCCTGCGCGATATGTATGTTTCCATTCCCACTGGGGAAGACTATCAAAACCGGATTAACACGGCTTTTGCGATTGGCGGTCCCGACCTGCTTTTCAGCACATTGAAGAAGAATTTCGGCATTAAAATCGACAAGTATGTACACATTGATTTTTTCAACTTCATGGAATTAGTGGATGCTGTCGGCGGCGTAGACATTGAGGTGGATCAGGCGGAACTGAATGTCATCAATCTGTACTATCTCCAGCAGCTCAACGCGGCGCTGGGTCTGCCGATTGATACGGATTTCATTAACAGCAGCGGCGGACTGGTTCATATGAACGGAAAGCAGGCGCTTTGCTATACCCGTATACGCTATGTCGGTCAGGGCGATTTTGAGCGCACGGAGCGCCAGCGGAAGGTACTTTCCCTGATTGTAGATAAGGCCAAGACGCTGAACGTTTCTGAGCTGAACAAGCTGGCGGATGTGATTCTGCCGCTGATTGCCACCAATCTGACGCAGGGCGAAGTCATGTCGCTGATCGTGAATTCCCCCGAGTATCTGTCATATGACCTTGAATCCTACAGAATTCCCATTGACCACAGCTATTCGTATATCCATACGGAGAGCGGCGCCGCCGTGCTGGGCGTCAATTTCCGTATGAATAAGAACTTCTGGTATAATACGGTGTACGGTGAAGGCAACTGACATAGAAGTTCCCTGTCTTTTACATGATTCCAAAAACGCTCCTTGCATCATCATGATGCAGGGAGCGTTTTTATAAACGGTATGGTTCATCAGGTGAAATGGGTAAAGCAATTTCTCCCTATCAAGGGGTACGGTGTGAAAAAATTACTGCGGAATATGGAAATATTGATTTCCGTGAATTTCCTGTCATATGCATTGCAATTGTCAATAGAGTCTGCTATAATTATAAGATAAAGAAAAAAGGACGGTAACAACATCAACATGAGCAAGGCTATGATTGCAATGAGCGGAGGGGTGGACAGTTCCGTGGCGGCGCTTCTCACCATGCGGAAGGGATACGACGTCATCGGCGCCACCATGAAATTATGCGATAAACCCGAAACCGATTCACGGGGCAAGACCTGCGGCACTTCTGACGATGTGGCGGATGCGGCGAGCGTGTGCGCGCGCCTCGACATACCGCATCACGTCTTCGATATGCGCGATGAATTCGACACGGAGGTCATGCGCCGCTTTGCCGAAATCTACCGCCGCGGCGAAACGCCCAATCCCTGCATCATCTGCAACCGCCGCGTCAAATTCGGCGGACTTCTCCGGCGCGCTCTTGCGATGGAATGTGACAAAATCGTGACCGGGCATTATGCCGCCGTTTCCTACGACGCACCGTCCGGACGCTGGCTGCTGCAAAAGGCAGCCGATTCCGCCAAGGATCAGACCTATTTTCTTTACACGCTCACGCAGCGGCAGCTCTCCCACATTCTCTTTCCCGTCGGGGTTCTTACCAAAGCCGAAGTACGCGCGATCGCGGAAGCAAGCGGCTTTGTCAATTCCCGCAAGCATGACAGCCAGGATATCTGCTTCCTCACCGTCCGTTACACCATCGGGCAGCGCAAGGGGCTGGGCATGGGCTTCAACAAGCCAATGTATGTCTGCGCCAAGGACGTCGCCGCCCGCACCGTTACGCTCGGAGACAATGCCGATCTTTTCAGCCGTTCCGTCACCGCGCGGGACGTCAATCTGATTGCCTTTGACCGTCTGGAGCGTCCTCTCCGCGTCACCGCCAAGGTGCGTTACAGCCAGCGGGAGGAACCCGCTACGCTCGAGCAGACCGATGACGACGAGCTGCATCTGGAATTTGACAATCCCCAGCGCGCCGTTGCCCCCGGACAGGCGGTGGTCTGCTATGACGGCGGCACCGTTCTCTGCGGCGGCACGATTATCGGCGGATAGACACGGAAGGTACCCGCCTTAAGCGCAAAAAATTTCATTCCACAGGCATTTATTCTGTGCGGACGGGGTATATAATGAATGATGGTTTTTTGTTTCTATCACTTTTGTTGATTATTGGGGGAATGATCGTTGCAATGCAAAACACTTACGCGGCTCTCCGCTTTTTTGATGGCGCTGCTGGTGGGGCTGCTGTCCGTGGTCTCCTGCGCTGAAAAAAACGACGAGGAAAAGGAGACGGTGACGCTCACTGTCATGTCATGGAACGACGATTTCCGTCGCATGATGGAAACCTACTTCATACCCCGGCACCCCCGGTTGATGGATCATGTAGAGATTCGCTGGGTCAGCGATGAAATCGTCGGTTATCGGGATAATGTGCTGTCCCGTCTTAACGCGGGTCAGCCCATCGACCTCTTTTTGGGTGATCACGAAATGGCGCCGTGGTTCACAGGCAATCCTCATGTGGCAAGCCTGCGGCAGCTTGGCATTGACGAGAGCGAACTGACAGCGCAGTATCATTACACCCGCATTCTCGGCACGGACGAAAACGGGGTGCAGAAAGGTTCCGCTATGACGGCGGAACCGGGGGTGCTTCTCTACCGCGCCGATTACGCGGCGCAGTATCTCGGCATTACCCATCAGGAAGAAATGCAGGAAAGGCTTTCCTCCTGGGAGTCCTTTATCGCCACTGCGGCAGCCCTCAGGGAAAACTCCGGGGGCAGGGTAAAGATGCTCGCCAATTCCACGGAACTGTGGCACTCGGTGGAAACCGCCATGAGCGGGCTTTGGATGACGGACGGTCGTCTGTCGGTCTCCGACGAAACAGCCGCCCACTGGCTGGATATCGTCAGGGAACTGACCGCCGCGGACGCCTTTCTCGGTGTGAAATCCTTTGATGACGATTGGTACAACGCGGTTGACAGCGGCGTTTTCTGCTTTTACTCCGCCCCGTGGCTCAACAAAAGCAGCGCTGCGGACCACGCCGACATCACCACCATCTTTTCCTCCTCCAAACGCAGCGGCATCTCCTTTGGCAAATTTAAGACATCCGCCCCACCCGACGGATACGTTTTCGGGGGCGATTGGCTGTATTCCTCCGCCAATTCGACCCACAAGGAAATTGTCGCGGAAATTATCCGCGCCTTTACCTGCGACAAAGAATTCATGCGCCTCATCGCCCTGGGCAATATGCAGTATGTCAACAATACGGACGTCAACGCGGAGCTGGCGGGGTTGCATATTGCCAATCCCCTGCTGGACGGCTCAGACGCGTTTTCAGTCTATGCGTCCGCCGCCGAAAGCCTCGAATTTGCCCGGCCGTCGGTGTATGACGCATCCATCAGCAAGCTCCTTCTCAATCAGACCAAGACCTATGCCAAGGGTGAATCCACGATAGAGGAAACGATTTTTAATTTTCGGTACAATGTGTGGAAAAAATTCCCCGAAATTACCGATGAACCCGAAAAGCCCGCGCCGCAACCGTCCGAACAATCACCGGCGCCGCCCGACGCATGAAGGATTGATGAAAATCCGGTAAAAAATTCTTATCAATTTTCATATGGGAGGTTACAGAACATTAATAATCTTTGACAATCCTGGAATATTGTGCTAAAATAATCTTGTATCGAATGTTTTATCAATGTTTTTTGTAACTTTTTTTGACTATCGCGGAATCACCTGCACATACAATCAAATCACCCCAACATCAAAGGAGAGAAATATATGGATTATAAAGGATTGTGCCTCGGCTGCATGGGCAACAAGGGCAGCTCTATCGAGTGTCCCAAATGCGGTTATGTAGAAGGTACGCCGCAGGTTCTGCCTTTTCTGGAACCCGGCACGCTGCTCCAGGAAAAATACATTGTGGGCAAGCGGCTGCATTCCAACGGTAAAGGCGTCACCTACATCGGCTTTGATATCACCACCAACAAAAAAATCACCGTCCGCGAGTATCTGCCCAAAACGCTCTGTTCCCGCGTCAAGGATAACGACAGCATCATCATTGCCCCCGGCAACAAACTGGTTTATCAGGACTATCTCCAGGATTTCATGGAAATCGGGCGCGCTGTCACCAAGCTGTCTTCGCTGCCCTCCATCATTCCCGTGCTGGATATGTTTGAGAGCAACAACACCGCGTACATCGTGAGCGAGTATGTGGACGGCAAGCCTTTGGAGGAGATTGTCAAGCGCGCCCGCCGTTTTACATGGGAAGAAGCGCGCCCCCTCTTTATGCCCCTGATCTCCACCGTCAATTCGGCGCATTCCATCGGATTGGTGCATTTCGGCATATCGCCCGACAATATTCTCATGACGCGCAGCGGCACCCTCAAGCTTACCGGCTTCGGCAGTCCTGACGCACACCTTGCGGAAACCGAGCTGGCGCCGGAATTCTATGACGGATTCAGCGCGCTCGAGCAATATTCCCTTGAGGGCAAAAAAGGCAAATGGACGGATGTTTACGGCATAAGCGCCGTGATCTTCTACACGCTCACCGGCAAGCGTCCGCCTGACGCGGTTTCCCGCTCCTATGAGCCGCGCCTGAATATGCCGGCAGAAGTGGCGCAGAGCATTCCCACCCATGTGGTAACGGCGCTGGCGGGCGGATTGCAGGTCAAGATCGAAGCCCGTACCCACTCCATGGATGAATTGAAAGAGCAGCTCAACAATCCCATTCCCCACAGAACCGAGCCGCAGCCGGTGCAAAAGGCGGCTTATTCCGACGGATATGTGGATGAACCTACCTATGATGAAGAAATTCCCACCCGCACCGTGTCGGTCAGAGAGCCGCGCCGCGCCGAACCGCAGAGACAGGCGGTCCGCAGCGAACCCCTTCCCGAAGAAAAGGAAGACATTTCGCCATATAAGTACGGCATCATGTCGGGACTCATCGGCTTCGTGGTGCTGGGTGTGATTGCGCTCATCTGCATCAACTTTATCGTAATGCCTATGATTAACCGCAACAGGGAGGCCGAAGAGGACGATACCGCTTCGCTCTATGTGGCGTCCGACAGCAGCGAAGACAACGAACCCAAGACGCTCTACCAGGTTCCCAACCTTGTCAACCGCGAATGGAGCAAGGTCAACGGCAACGAAAAATACAGCAATTTTGATATTCGTCTGGTGGAAGAAAAATATGATGAAGAAATCGCGGAAGGACGCATTATCTCTCAGACTGTAGAAGCGAACTCCGCTGTTCCCCAGAATACGCCGATCGGCGTTACCGTCAGCCTCGGTTCCAAAATGCGTACTGTTCCCAACATTATCGGCATGACTGTTTCCGAAGCATCCGCTGCCCTCGAAGAGCAGGGTCTTTCACTGGGAGAGCAGGCGGAGGAGTACAGCGACACCTACGAAATGGGCAAAATTATCCGTCTCAATGGCATCGAAGTCGGCAAGAAAATTCAGGCAGGCAGCATGATTAATGTCGTTGTCAGTCTGGGCGAAGAATAAATCTTTACCATAGTGTTAATACCGCAAAAGTCAAAGGGCTGTCCCACCAAGGGAGTGAGGCAGCCCTGTTTCTGTTATTCGTCACCATGATACGGGGAGATTTTTCTGTTGAATGTATGATTGTCAATCATTGAAAGAAAAATATTTCCAAAACCCTCTTGACATTACTGCCAATCTGTGATAAAATAATCAAGCTAACGAAAAAAATGATGTATCGAGATGTGGCTCAGTTTGGTAGAGCGCTGCGTTCGGGACGCAGAAGCCGCAGGTTCAAATCCTGTCATCTCGACCAATTACATCTGCCCCAAAATGTCCGATTTTCGGCGTTTTGGGGTTGCTTTTTTTAAGTAGGGGTTCTTTGTTCATTGCCGTGTTCATTACGGCTTTTTTGTGTTCATTATCGGTCGATTTTTGGGTTTGAACCTGCCCTTTTCTTGCTTTACGCTCATGCTTCCTTGCGCTTTCTGGTGTAGATGTCCTCCACCACGTCAACCGCCTTGGCGTTGACCTCCGCAACGGCATGAGCGTAAATATTTAGCGTCGTGCTGGTCTGAGAGTGACCGAGTACTGCCGAAACGGTTTTCATGTCGATTGCGTTGCTCGTGATTGCGGTCGTTGCGTAGGCGTGACGGAAAGCGTGAAGTCCTTTGAATGCCAGCTCCTGCTCGTCGCAGAATTCGTGCAACCATCTGTACGGGGTGTTCGGATGAAGAGGCTCTCCGTTCCAGCCGATGAACAGGCGGTCGGTTTCTACCCACTGATCACCGAGTTTCACACGATGCTCATTCTGTTCAAACTGATAGCGCTGCATGAGTCTGACGGTACTCTGTGAGATTTTCAGAATACGCTTGCTCGTCTTGGTCTTTGGCGTGGAGGTGTAGGTTCCCGTCCGGCTGTTGCGGTACTGCGAGGTACGGTTAATGCTCATAGTCTGGTTGTCGAAGTCAATGTCCTTCCATTCCAAGCCCAGCACTTCACCGCGGC
>CACWOA010000164.1 GCA_902762395.1 uncultured Ruminococcus sp. | reverse complement strand
ATGATGAAAAAAAAGGAAAAAACGAAGAAGACAAACAAAGCGAAGAAAATGATGGTTATGCTTTCTGCGGCGGCGCTGCTTCTGCCGATGGTGCTGACGGGATGTATGTCCGCTGACAAGCTGGCGCAGCGCAAGCAGAAAACCGATGAGATCAGCAAGCTGGCGGAAGCCTATATGCTGGAGAAGTACAACCGTGGCTTCAGCGTGAAACGCTGTGAATTTGCCTCGGGGGATAAGTATGAGGGCGATTTCTTTATCACCTTCAGCAACGGACTTCACGGTTTTTACGATGCCGATGAGGATTTGTTTTATGATGACCGTCAGGCGGAAAAACTCAATGAGGATATTTACAAAGAGGTTTTCCTGCCCATGATCGGACAATTGAATCTGACGTATGACAATGTAGGCACCTGGTCGCAGGTGTTCAATCTGAAATATGAAACCAACAGAGGCGGCGAGCTGAAGCAGTACAGTATGTACCACGACTATTACAGCGGCGACGCGAACTACTTCTGCAAATCCCATAAGATCTCGGTCACATCGCAAAATCTGATTCTGATCAGCGATAAAACCAACAATCTCAACGTACACTACGATACGCTGGCGGAGTGGGTGCATAAGTATTTCAGAGGACAGAGCGAAGGCGATATGCGTTTTTATGTCGTTACTTCCGAGCTGCATGGCGACCGGAGCTTTGCGGCGGAACAGGTCGATGAAACCGTGAACGGCTGCCTGGCCGGTTTCCGTTTTGCCGAAGTCAACAGCTTTACCCGACACAAGTTTGCCAAAGTGCAAGACGGGCTTTATGCCATGCTTTGCAGTGATGACGGCGTAACGCTGGGAGAAGGCGACATCACCCTGACGCCCGTGAGCGATTCCGACGCGGTGTCCAAAAAAATTCTGAACAGCAAGAATATGAATTTAGTGGATAAATATGTCACCAAAAAGCGCAGCATAGAGTTTGAAACCATCTATCAGGTGGCGTTTTCCGACGAAATCGCCAAGCGCAGATATGAAAACTATACCCTGGCCTTTGCGATGAAGGACAGTGAGGAAGAAATCGCCGAATATGCCGACGTGAAAGAGCGGGAGCGCAGCTTCTTTGGCTACAATCTGAACGGAGAGGACTACAACGCGACCTGCCTTTGCTCGCAAAACAGCCGTTCCGCCAAATTCACCTATCACAAGGACGATGAGGTGTATGTCTGGTTCGGCACGCAGTTCTGATTTTTCCAGGCAGGAGGCAACGCAATATGAAATTGGCGGAAGCATTGCAGGAGCGCGCCGATCTGAATGTCAAAATCCAGCAGCTTGAGCGGCGCATGACCAACAACGCCCTGGTGCAGGAGGGGGAGCAGCCCTCCGAAGATCCCGAGGCATTGCAGCGGGAACTGGACGTATGCATTGAGCGCTTTGCGTATCTTGTCACCCGCATCAATCTCACCAACTGCCGCACGGTGGCGGACGGGCGGACCCTGACCGAACTCATCGCGCGAAAGGACGCCCTCTCCATGAAGTTGTCGGTTTATCGCAATCTGGCAAACGAGGCAGGAAATACTGCCTGCCGCGCCAGAGGGTCGGAGATTCGTATTCTCGCGACTGTGCCCGTAGCGGCGCTTCAAAAGCAGATTGACAAAATGTCCAAGGAGCTTCGTCTGCTGGACAACAAGCTTCAGGGTACCAACTGGACAACCGAGTTAATAGAAGAAAAATGATCTCTGTGCGGTAGCGAAACGCAGGGCGAATGTCAACGCGGCGACGGCGTATGTCGCATTCTTCAGATGCCGCAGGGCAGGCTTTACCCGATGATCGTTATGCCCCGACAGTGTACAAACGCATTGTAACGGTTTATGTTTATCACCATGACATTGACGGTGTTTCGCGAGGGCGGGCAAGGGGAAAACGCCGCGTTCGCGGCGATAGAGAGCGGCGCTCCGTCCGATGGGCGGACTGCCTGTTTGTTTGAGGAGGATATGGAAAATATGATTAAAATTGTAACGGCGGACGGAACCGCCGAGCGGGAATTTCTCGCGCAGCTTCGGGAAAGAAGCGGCGAGACAGATAAAAAAGTGACGGAAATCGTCACCGCCATGCTCGAAGATATCAAGGCGCGCGGCGACGAGGCGGTCAAGGAATACACCGCCAGATTTGACAACGAAAACCCCGAATTTTACGAAGTGCCGCGCGAGGTGATCGAGAGCGCCGAGAAGGACTGCGACCCGGATTTCATCGGAGCGCTCAAGCGGGCGGCGTCCAACATTGCCGACTTCCACGCGCGTCAGGTGCAGCAGAGCTGGCTCACCCCCAAGGAGAACGGCGTGATTCTCGGACAGCGGATCCGCGGACTGCACAGAGTGGGCGTGTATGTCCCCGGCGGCACAGCGGCTTATCCATCCTCCGTGCTGATGAATATCATCCCCGCCAAAATCGCGGGCGTGAAGGAAATCATTATGGTCACGCCGCCCTGTAAGGACGGCAGCGCCAACCGCGATATTTTGGCGGCGGCGGCCATTGCGGGCGTTGACAGAGTGTTCCTCTGCGGCGGCGCGCAGGCGGTCGGCGCGCTGGCGTATGGCACGCGGGAAATTCCCAAGGTGGATAAGATCGTCGGTCCCGGCAACATCTTTGTGGCGACCGCCAAGCGCCTGGTCTATGGCGCGGTGGATATCGACATGATCGCAGGTCCGAGTGAAATTCTGATCGTGGCGGACGGCAATGCCAATCCGAAATTCCTTGCCGCCGACCTCATGAGCCAGGCGGAGCATGACAAGCTGGCTTCCGCCATTCTGGTCACGACCAGCGCGGCGCTGGCGGAGGCGACCGACGCGGAACTGACAAGACAGTGCGCCCTGCTCGAGCGCAACGAAATCATCAAGGAATCCATTGCCAATTACGGCGGCATCATCGTCTGCCGTTCGCTGGATGACGCGGTGGACATGGCGAACGAACTCGCGCCGGAACACCTCGAAGTCTGCGTGGAGAATCCCATGGAATACATCGGACGCTTTGATAACGCCGGTTCCGTATTCCTCGGAAACTATGCCCCCGAACCGCTGGGCGACTATTTCGCCGGACCCAATCATGTGCTTCCCACAAGCGGCACGGCGCGGTTCTTCTCTCCGCTGTCGGTAGATACCTTTATCAAGAAGTCCAGCTTTATCTATTACAACGAGCCTGCGCTGCGTCAGGTCAAGGACGACGTCATCAAACTGGCGGAGACCGAACGGCTGACGGCGCACGCGAACGCCATCAGGGTAAGATTTGAATAAAAGATAAATCCTTTGGTGCAGGAGACCATATCGGCGCCGGCAGAAAGGAACGGTGACAGCATGGGAAATATCATTATGTATGCGACGGAATGTCTGCGCACTTTTGATGAAAGCCCTTTCAATGAGGTTGACAGCCTGATTCTCTCGTGGCTGTCCTATCTGCATTATCCCGACGATTGCCGCGAAAACGGCGATTTCCGCGTAAAGGATATGTTTCGCGCGGAGATGTTCGACAGCATGGCGCATCATGTATGGTTTCGTAAAAAGACCCTCGAACTGCTGACGGCTGCCGCTGCCAGTCCGCGCTTCCGTGACATTCGGATTATCGGCTTTAAACAGGAACCCGACGCTGACAGCCTGACGTTCGACGCGAAACTGCTGTACAAGAGCATGAACCGCTGGGTGGACGGTCTGAACGATGAGGATCGCGAGAAATTCATCGGTGAGATAAGCAATATGATTGACAAGACCGATACCGCCGACATTATGGGTTTTTGCTCCCATTGGGGACAAAACGCCGCCGTGATCGCCAAGACGATTTTCTTTTTGAGCGTGGACACCAAGGTGTTTTTTATCAAAATGATGTACCGTTTTTGGGCGAGCTGTTGCAGGAGCTTGCCGGAGGTTTTCGGAAAAAAGTATTTATGTGCGGTCGCTGCGTAACCGTAACGCCGTGCATTATAATGATAACTGTAATAAAATGATAAGAGATAAGGAAGTAACAGTATGGTCTATCAGCTAAATGAAAAAATCCGCGATCTGGTACCATATGAGCCGATCAGCGGCGAATATCGCATCCGACTGGACGCCAACGAGTCGTTTTTGGAAATCCCCGGATATGTGAAGGAGGATATGCTGGCGCGCATCGCCAAGCTGCATCTCAACCGCTACCCCGACCCGCTGGCAAGCGGCGTGTGCGTGGGGTTCGGTAAATATTTCGGGGTCAGTCCCGACCTGCTCACCGTGGGCAACGGCTCTGACGAACTGCTCACCCTGCTGACACAGGTGATGATGATGAAGGGCGAAACCCTCGTAACCACCACGCCCGATTTCTCGATGTACGGCTGCTACGGCTATTTAGCGGAAAATCACTGCGTTGCTTTCCCGAAACGGTCGGATTACACCATTGACGTGGACGCGCTCATCGCGTTTGTCAATCAGAAGAAGGCGAGGATGCTGATTTTTTCCAACCCCTGCAATCCCACGGGTGTGGGACTGCCGCGGGAAGAGGTGCTGCGGCTGGTGGAAGGCGTGCCGGAATGCCTGGTGGTGGCGGATGAAGCCTACATGGAATTCTGGAGCCAGTCGGTCATGGACTGTGTGGAGCGATACGACAATCTGATGGTGCTGAAAACCTGCTCCAAATCCTTCCGCATGGCGGGCATCCGCTGCGGTATCGCGGTGGCGAACCGCCGTATTACCAACGCGCTGCGGGCCGCCAAATCCCCCTATAATGTCAATTCGATGACGCAGGCGGCGGCGGAGACACTGTTTGACTATCCGCGCGATCTTGACAGCGCCACCGCCAAGGTGATTGCCTCCCGCGACGAGCTGTATGCCTCCGTCAAGGCGCTGGCGGATCAATATCCCGACAAGCTGTCGCTCCTGCCGACGACCGCTAATTTCGTATATATTCAGATGCCGGACGGCGAGGCGAAACGCGTCTTTGAAGCCATGAAGGAAGAAGGCGTGGTCGTTCGCCTGATGGGCGATCATCTGAGAATCACCTGCGGCACCGAGCAGGAAAACGCCGAAGTGCTGCGGCTGCTGGAGGCGAATGTGTAATGGCGAGAATCGGAGAAGTAACCCGCACTACCAAGGAAACCGACATTACGGTAAAGATCGATCTTGACGGCGGCGAGGTGAAGACAGACAGCGGCATCGGTTTTCTCGATCATATGCTGACCGCGCTGGGCGTTCACGGCGGTTTCGGGCTGACCGTGACCTGCAAGGGCGATCTGGAGGTGGACGGACACCACACCACCGAGGATATCGGCATTGCGCTGGGGCAGGCGTTCGCGCAGGCGGTGGGCGACAAGAAGGGCATTGCCCGCTACGGCAGTTTTTATATTCCCATGGACGAAGCGCTTGCCTTTTGTTCGCTCGATATCAGCGGCAGACCGTTTCTGGTGTTTGACGCGGCGTTTCCCCAGTGGCGCTGCGGCGAATTTGACTGCTGCCTGACCGAGGAATTCTTCCGCGCATTCGCTGTGAATGCCGGTGTGACGCTGCATATCCAGTCGGTCTACGGCAAAAATTCCCACCACATCATCGAGGCGATCTTCAAAGCCGTGGCGCACGCGCTCAAGGCGGCCGTCAGAATCGAATACGAAGGCACGCTGTCCACCAAGGGCGTGCTGTAATCAAAGAGGTGTTATCAATGGAAGATAGGAAGCCATTCACGGAGGAAGAAAACGAGCTGGATTCCATGTGCGGCGTTTCCGATGA